>JAQWRY010000011.1 GCA_029243485.1 Candidatus Binatia bacterium
AGGCGGATCACTTCGCGCTTCTCCGCCGCTCTCAATCGCTCGTACCGTCGTCCGAGCCGGAGCCCAAGAGACTTTTTTGAGCAACCGCACTTCGAGCACCGTCTCGGCCAGAGCGTGCTTCAAGCGGTCGTTCTCGTCCTGAAGACCCTTTACCTCGGGGGCGCTCGCCTCGCGTTTCGTGTCGCCCAGCAGCCGCTTCTTTCCCGCTTCCAGGAATTCCTTGGACCAGCGGTAGTAGAGATTCGGAGCCAGGCCCTCTCGGCGACACAGAGCCGCAATGCTCTCCTCGCCCCGCAGTCCTTCGAGGACGATCCGAATCTTCTCTTCCGCCGAAAAACGACGTCGTGTCTTGCGCTGAATGTCGCGGACGACCTTCTCCGCGCTCTCTCTCGCTCGAACGTCGTACTATACGAGCGAGCCGACCGGGTCATCTTGGTCACGATGATGGCGCCTCCCTACATGCTGCACTTCCATCGGCGAATGTTCGCGGAGGCGGGATACGGGCCCGAATTCGAGGCGTTACATCCCAAGAAGAGCGGGGCGGTCCGTCTGTTCGTGAGGGAGTGAGGGCTGGGGCGGCGACGTACCCGGAGCCTCGAATCGACAGGCCCCACGCGGAGTCTCAGCGCTCGTCACACCCGTCCATCCCCATGATCCAGAACCGCACGATCGGAATCGCCCCCAAGTCGGGAATCGCGCTCCCGAGCGGCGGCATGCGCCGCGCGCCGGTCTTGGTCATTCGCCGCCATAGGATGGATTGCTGCGGCACGCCCGGCGTGAGCAGCGACATGCCTTCGAACCCCTCGACCTCGATCTGAGGCTCCCGGTTGCACAGGCCCATTTCCGAACCAGGCGTCGCGCGCCGCAGGTCCATGCTCGACAAGCCCGAGCCGTCGGGGCGGTGACACCCAGAGCAGTTCACATGAAGGTAGTCCCGCGCGCGTGTCGCAGTAGCAGCCTCGCGATCATCAAGCGCGCGCAGGGGGTCGCCCGTTTCGAGCCCGGGCGCCGTGGGATCCTCGAAAAGTCCCAGCTGTTTCCAGAGAGTGATCTGGGAGATCTCCCCGGCGGTCTCCGGATTGACGACGCCGCGATCGAGCTGGGCGGTCTCGAGACCGAGGGTGCGGCCCGCCGCCTTGGTATGGCACCCGAGGCAGTCGGCCCGGGTAGGGAGCGTCCACAAGAGATCTCCGAGCTCGACCTGACGCGAGCCGCGCCGCAACCATGCCTCGGTTTCGTCGTCTTCCCATTCATATGTGTAGCCGGCCCAGACCCCGTCGGGGTGCCGCATGAAGAGACGTGTCTCGACCAGTCGCCCGCTCGAGCGGAAGCTCTTCACGAGAACGGAGCCCACGGGCAGATCCCAATCGCCGTCCGGGTTCACACGGATCTGTCCTTCGGGGGGCAGAGACAGCCAACGGTCCTTCTCGAGGCCGTCGGACCAAAGCGGCAGATTCACTTCGTAGGGGAGGAGGTGATCTGCGGGTTCGGTCGGCCTGTCGACGTCGAAACAGCCCGTGCGGGAGAGCCGATCCGGGAGCGCGTCGCCGTCGCTCTGCGGGTTCGCTACGATGCGCCGGAGATTGTCCCCGCCGAGACGGGTCACGACGTAGACTTCGCCCTCCCCGTCCTCGGCGAACGAGCTCATGCTCTCCCCCTCCTCCAGGAGCAGATCCGGCTCGGAGCCGGAGTCGTCGGGGTCGACCGCCCAGATCTTTGCCGAGCGCCAGTCGCCATAGAGCAACTTCCCATCGAGCGCGGACAGCTCTCGCCCCCGATAGACGTACCCACCGACCACGGCTCGGCCGACGCCGTGACCGTAATCCGCGAGAGGTGGTACCGATCCATCATCACAAGGCTCGCCGAGGCAGATCGTGCCCTCCCACGTTGGCCAACCGTAATCGCGCCCGGCGTCGATGCGGTCGACCTCCTCGCGCCTGCCACCCCCGACGTCGCCGCCGAAGATCCGATCGGTCGCGTGGTCGACACTGAACTTCCACATGTTTCGGAGGCCGGATGCGTAGATCTCGGGGCGCGCTCCGACCTCGGACGAAAACGGGTTGTCCGAAGGAATGCCGTAGGGCCGCGGACCATCGACGTCGATGCGAAGAAGCGAGCCCAGCAATGTAGTCCGATCCTGACCGTTCTCGGGGACGCCTCCGTCTCCGAGACTGACAAGCAGCATCCCTGTGGGATCGAACTCGAGCGTCCCGGCGTGGTGAAACTCGGTGGGGAGAGCGACCCTTAGAAGCACCGCCTCGCTCTCCGGCGCGATTCGCGCCAAGTCGGCGTCCACACGGAACGCCGACAGGTAGAACGTCGCAACCGTCTCGGGCGTCTCAGGATGGGCGGTGAACGTGAGATAGACCCGCGGATCTTCGGGGAAACCGGGATGGAATGCGAAACCAAGCGCGCCGATCTCGAAATTCGGGTGCACGACGATCCGGTCGGAGATGTCGAGGAGAACCCGGATACTCGGGTCGGTTTCGGTGAACGTGACGAGCCTTCCCGCTTGTTCCAGGGCCCACCAACGCCCCGGTTCGACCGGGTCGGGGCGGGCCACTGTCGGCCGTTCGAGATCCAGCCCCTCGATGAGCGTCTCCAGGCGGTATGCAAAGGGAGAAGGCGGCCGCTCGGGTGCCACACAGCCGAGCATGGAGGATTCGATCGGTTCGGACCCTATGCCGCCGTCCCCTGCGCCGCTCTCTCCTCCGCCGGAGCATCCGCTCACCAATCCCGCAGCCGCGAGGGCGACGACTACGACCGTCCTTCGTCGCATCGACCCATTCCTCTCTTTGCCCGCAGGCGCGATCCTGCGGGAATCAGATCGACCCTCGCACGAAGAAGTACGGCGTCGAGTTCTGCATGGCGATTCTCAGTCCCCTTGTCCAGCGACTCGTGGAAGCGCCGGTGGTTGTAGTGCTCGACGAAGTGACCGATCGCACGCTCCACCTCCCACGGACTGTAGTACTTGTCCAGCCTCACCACGTTCAGCATCGAGCGGTGGTCAGGATGGCCTTCGGCCTACACATCAAAGGTGGCGACCACGGCAACGCCCAGGCCATGCTCCTCTACTATTTCGGGGACGTTCGTTAGTCCACGCCGAATCTTTAGTCGTCACTTTCGTAACGGCCCGGGAACGTGGCAGGAGCCGCGACGACCATGTTCGCTCAGCTCACGATCACCGCAGCTTTCGGCATCCCCACACTCGGCTTCGATCCAACGGCGACGATCACGGCGGAGCTCCGGAACAGCTCGGGCGCCGGCTCTAGCTCTGTCTACGAACCACACCTCCTCAAGAACGGCGCCAGTCAGTTTCGAGACTCCGAGCGAGTGAGGCGCCGTCCCGACGCTTGGCATTCCTAGCGCGGGGGCGAACCGAGGCACCGAGGGCGATGACCGTTCCTCGGTTTCCAGATCACTTCGATTCGACTTCTTGCTGCAGTTTGCGCGACATCCGCCTTCGGAGGGCGAGAATACGGGCCTTGGCGCCCGCGAGCTCTCTCGACACGAATGCGAGACCCGACGGATTCAAGTGGTTCTGGTTGTCGCGAAAGTCCCGTTCGGGAAGCCGATCGTAGAGGTTGAGCCACTCCTGTGGTCGCGCACCGATGGCGACCTGCAACGCATCGATCTTGTCGGACAGGGCCAGCTAATCGAGCAAACCGAGTCGCCCGAGTGGGCCCGGGTTGATCGGAGAAACAGAGAACAAGACCGACACCCCGCTCCCCCGCAGGCTCTTCAGTATCGCAGCAGCAATCACAGCCTGTGGATGAATGGACGGATCCACATCGTACGTCGAGAGTGCCACCTCGCGCGTAAATCGCAGAAAGATCCACTGGGGGCGGACTCCGAGCGCCTGGCCCGCTTGGCGACCGGCCGCGAGAAGCCATTTGCTCCCGATCGCGTGCACGCCTTCCGACATGTAGAGCGTCCGTTTCTGTTCTTGCAGCCGGTATACCGCTGGATCGAGAACCCCGACCCCCTCCTCATGCAGGCTTTCCCGAATCTGGAACTGCCGCACCAACGAGAGTTTGCGCGAGAGGTTCAGGAACCTTCCGTTGGGGTAGCTCCCCGCCGGGGAGAAAATGCGCAGGTTGATCCCGATGATCACAACGTCGGGGTCGGCCGCCGCGATCTCGTCCAATAGGTAGTAGAGGTGGATCGGACGGAACGCGACGTGGGCGGCGGTGAACGCGGCGACGAACACCTTTCGCTCGCGCAGATCGTTCCGATAGGCCTTCGCCAGGTGGAAGGTGCGAAGCCGCCAGAACTCACTCGGGTTCTCGGAGAGATACGGATGCCGAAAATTCTCCGGCAGGCGGAAGCCCAACAGCCCCGCGACTCCCATCGCGATGTCCGTGTAGCCGGAAAAGTCGAAGTAGATCTGGAAGGCGTACGCGTAGAGCGCGAAGTCCGAAAACGATCCCGTCGGCGGACGGAGGCCCCGGTACGTGTCGACGATGTAGCTGATCGAGTGAAACGTGTAGAACGAGATGCCGAGTGGCACGACGACGGCGAGAAAGCCGGGCGCCCGGCCACCTGGGACGAAGCGATCGATCGCGACCCACCTCTATCTGATGGACCGCTTCCTCAATCCACCGGCGGAGACGCGCTCGCTCGCCGCGTTCACGATCACCCCGCGACCCAGGGCGCGACCGTGGAGTCGTTGCGGGCGAGCGGCGGCATACGTAGGAGATGCGGTCCGCCAGGGGACCGTGTGGGCGTACGACGGCTGGCCCGGCCTCAACACGCTCACCTCCGGCGTCGAGAGCCTGCCGCTGGCCTTCGCACTCGCGCGGGCCGATGGTCAGGGCTCGAGTTCGATGCCCTTCACTTTCACGACGTCGAGGTCACCGTCCGCGTCCGTGAAGGTGAGGTCCGCCTCCGCCGACCCCCTCAGTTTGTACGTGTCGTCGCCCGCACCGTCCGAGATCCCGAAACGGTCGGCACCGGAGGCGCCCTTGAGATAGTAGTAGTCGTTCCCGTCCCCCGCGTCGTCGAAGACTTCGTACGTATCGTCTCCGCCCTTTCCCTCGAGCTTGTACCGATCGTCGCCGGGACCATCCTGGACGAAGACGAAGTCACTCTCCGCACCAGCGCCGAGCCAATACGTCGATGATCCGGGACCGTCCACGACCGTAATCGTGTCTACGCCGCCTCTGGCCTTCAGGTGATAAGTCACGTTTCCCGGGACGAGGATCTGAAACTTGCCGCCACCCACGGCCCGCACGGTACCGGGCCCGCCGCGAACGGTCACGCCGGAACTCACGGTGATCATCGGAGGTTCTGCGGTCTCGTCGATCGTAATGGTGTCGGCCCGATCACCGCCGGAACGCAACCGGATTCGATTCTCCGCGTCCGCCGGGGCCGCTGCGATCAGCGCGATCAGCATCAGAAGGGACGGCCACAACACCGGGTTCCTGGGGGCCAGCATGATTCTCCTGTTGGGAATAGAAAGTACCTCGGGCCACGTCGACCCGCCTTGAATGGTACAAGGAGTGGGTGAGTCTGGGCAACAGAAGATGTTCGATGCCTCCTCGTTGAGGCGTAAATTCCCGCTCTGGGCAACGTCGGCTGTCCCTGAACGAGCCCGCGGGCCGGGCCTGAGCGGCTGACGTCCGGCCCACCCCGTTATAGACTCGACGCGGAGGAAATCTCAGGAGGGAAGACGACCGCAGTCAGGTTCTGGTCTTCGCCGGCGCCGTTCTCGATTTGATCGGGTTGCTCTCGAGCACCGCGATCCCCGGGAGGACATCGGCCCGACCCATGTTTCCGTGGTGCCCGGCGCCCGCCGGCCGATATGCAAGCCGACAATGCCCACGGCAACCGGCCCCACGGTCTTGCCTGCGGGCGTGCGGTAATAGGCTTCCGTTACGAAGTACCGATCTTGTTGATCGTCCGCCTCGAAAATCTTCCACGACACCTAGATCTCCATCCCACCCTGCTGCGCCCAGCCGGGGAGCGTAATGGGCGGGGCGCAGTCGTCGAGGCGCGACCGAGATCCGCTTCTCTGGTTCCGTTCCAACTCTGGAGGTCCTAGTGTGCACCCATGTTCTCCGATGACTCCCGCAGCCCGACGGACCACGAATCGGAGTTCGAGGCGCCGTCGTCGCTCGTACCCCGAAGGCACTCGCCCGACCCCTTCGCCTGCCCGTGTTGCGCAAACGTGTTCGCGGAGACCCTACGACTCGCCGGCGTCGACCTCACAGCGCACGGGCGCGGTCTTCGAGGCCACTCGCCCCGTGCGGCGGCCCGACACCTCCTGTTCACCAATGCGCGCATCCTCACCATGAACGCGGAGGCACCCGAGGCAGAGAGCCTTCTCGTCTCAAACGGCAAGATCGCCTGGGTCGGACGGCAGTCGGATCTTCCGGAGGCACTCCCTGAAGGCACCCAACGGCTCGATCTGAAAGGAAAGGTGGTCCTACCGGGGTTCGTCGAACCCCACATGCACCTGGCCCCGCTGGCGATGCTTCGCGCGTTCGAGAACATCGGACCGTTTCGGTTCGAAACCATCGCGAGCGCCCTGGAACACCTCCGCAACTTCGCGCTCACGACGAAACCGGGCGAGTGGATCGTGGGACGCCAGTTCGATCCCTCGCTTCAGGAGGGACCGAACACCCTCACCAACGCCATGCTCGACGAGATCTCCACCGAGCATCCCGTGTTCGTCTACAACGCCTCGCTTCACCTCGCGTACTGCAACTCGCGTGCACTCGAGCTGGCCGGCGTCGACTCGAGCACCCAAGTGCCCGCCGGTTCGGAGCTCGAGCGCGACGAGAACGGGGCCCCCAACGGCGTCCTCAAGGGCGGCGCGGCGATGGCACTCGTGGCGCGACACAACCCAGGCCTCCGCACGGGAAACCTCGCCGAGGCCTGCCTCGACGTGCTGAGTTCCGCAAACGCCGTCGGCATCACGACGGTGTGCGACCAGGGAACCGGCTTGTTCCAGGGCCGGCGAGAGCTCGACCTATACGAGGCGTTGCGCGCCAGCAACCGCATGACGACACGGTTGCGGTTTAGTGTCTCCGACATTCGCGCCGAAGCATGGGACGAGGCGAACGTCACGTGGGGCCAAGGCGACGAGTGGGTACGCGTCACGGGGTGGAAGATCGTGAGCGACGGGTCCAACCAAGGGCGGACAGGTCTCCAGAGAGAACCCTTCCTCGGCGCGGGACTCGAGGATGACAATCGCGGAATCGCTTACGTCGAAGTCGATGCGCTCGAGGATTCCGTCCTGAAACGCCTGCGCGCCGGCTGGGCAGTCTGCGTTCACGCGAACGGAGACGCCGCGATCGATCGCGTCCTCGATGCCTTCGAGCGAGCGCACGAAGCGGGACTCGATCCGGCGGGCCACCGTTGCCGGATCGAACACTGCAGCATCCTGCACGACGAACACATCGAGCGCCTGTCCACGCTGGGAATCTCACCGAGCTTCCTCATCGGCCACGTCCACTACTGGGGCCAGGCGTTCGTCCAGGACATCTTCGGAGTCGACAAGGCGTCGAAGCTGGATCGAACCGGCGCCTGCGAAGAGAAGGGGATTCGGTGGACGCTGCATTCCGACGACCCGGTCACGGAAATGAACCCGCTGCGCTGCATCGAGAATGCCGTCACGCGGACGATGTGGCGAACGGATCAGATCCTCGCGCCCGACGAGCGCGTTCCGGTCGAGGCGGCGATGCGTGCGATGACGATCGACGCCGCTTGGCAATGTCACTCGGACCACGAGGTCGGAAGCCTCGAAGTGGGCAAGCTCGCAGACTTCGTGGTGCTCGGGAGCGACCCGCGCGAGGTCGCACCGACCGACATCGGCAAAGTCAGCGTCGAGGAGACCTGGGTTCAGGGCGAATGCGTCTGGAGAACTGGCGGCGCAGACGGGCTGTAGCGGGGAAGAACCGCGGGAATCGGCGGTGCCGGAGATGCTTCGCTCGCTGGCGCCTTCGCCCCAGAGAGAGAGTCGGTCATGGCTGCGGCAAGAGCTTGGGGCTGCCCGTCGGCCCGCTCCCCCGTGAATCCAGCTTCAGCACGATTGCCATTCAGGCAACCCTCGACCCCTCCTCGTTCGGCGGCTACCGTGATCGGAACTCCCCTCGTCGAAAGGAAGTTCACGTGATTACCTACGCCTATTGGGCCGCCGTTTTCGGCCTCACCCTCCTCGCGCTCGGCGTCCTCGGCGTGAGGATGCAGGCCTGGAAGCCCGCGATCGCGGTCGCCACGCTCGTCCTCGTGGCTGGCTGGGGCGCGTACGCCTTCCATTTCCAGCAGATCTTCGTGAAGCGCTGGGGTGGCGTGATGACGCTTACGATCCCGACCGGCGAGCGCCACATCGGCTCGACGTGGAAGGAAGACAACCTCTGGACCGAGAGCTACGACCCCGAGACGAATACCTGCCACTTCCGTGAGTACTCTAAGGGCAACCTGCTTCAGGGCAACGTCACCATCAAGGACTGCAACCCGGTCGGCATGTAATCCTGATTCGGAAACGATGCTCACCCGGAACGATACACTCGCTGGGAACTGAGACCCCTCGCAGAGACACCCCGTTGCTTCACGGCCGCCGCCTTGGTGACCGGCACCCCCACCACGCCCCACAGGCCGTTACGCCACTCAGACTCGCCCTTGACCTGCTTCATCTCGACGAGCGGCTCGAGGTCGGCGCGGAGCCGTGACGACCGGCTCGGAAAACGCCCAGATGAACCCGGCAAAGCCCTTTGCCCAAACGCGCGCGTCCCCGGTGCGACTGAATTCCTCGTTGAAGGGCACGCTGCACTCGAGCGCTTCGACGCGATCGATACGCAACGCGGCCTTCTCGGGGCCGCCGGCCACCGGCGCCAAGAGCGCCGCCAAAGATCGATAGAAGACGGGGAAAATGAAGTCCTTGTAGATCTCGGATCCGATCCGACCGGCCTCGACCATGCCCAACATCACGTCGCTCAGGCCGGCGACGATTCCGTTCGCCGGGTCGTACTCCTCGTTCCGTCCAAAGACCTGCACGAGGAGCTTTCCACCCGACGGCAACTCCACCGTCGCCACGTGGTGGCTCGACTCCGGAACCACCCTCCCGTTCAGCGAGCCCCCGACCACCGCTCGGAAGACATCGGAGCCGAGAACGAAAGAAGCCGCATCAAGGAACGGGTTCGGGAAAAGCTGCTTGAAGTCGTCCCTCGGGAGATCATCGAAGAACGTCCAGATGTTCGGCGGCGTTCTTTCGCGAACGGCGCGAATCATCTCGCCCACCGCATGGATCGCGTTGGCACCTTCCAAGCTTCCCAGATCGTGCCGCAGAAGCCCCTCTGACTATTGAGCAGCGCGGTGCGGTAAAGCTACGCCACCGAAGTCCCGGGATTTGCCGGCCGTCAGCCTCGGGGTATGACGTCCCGCGCACGTTCGAGCAGAGAGTCTGTTAGTTGGCCGAAAAACGCGTGGTTCGGGTTCTTCGACTCGCCGCGGAGGTGCTTCGCGTAGCTGCCCTCGAGCACGATGCTGAGCTTCCACGGCGAGAAGACCCGGTACCAGTCCAGAGCGGAGACGTCCCGACCCGTCGCGCCCGCGTAGCGCTGCACGAGTTCTTCTCGCGTCGGCAAACCATCGATTTGAAAGCCACCCGGTTGGCCCGCGGCGCCGAGCGCGAGAACGTTGCCCTCTTCCGGAAGGAAGATCAGCGCCCAAGCCAGATCGACGAGCGGATCGCCGATCGACGCCATCTCCCAGTCCACCACGGCGAGGGCGCGGGCCGGAGTGTCACGGCTGTAGAGGACGTTGTCGAGCTTGTAGTCTCCGTGCACCAGGCAGGGCGGCTGTTCGGCGGGCAGGTTGTCGCGCAGCCACGCTCCAACCTCGTCGACACCGGGCAACTCCCGGCACCGATAGGAGTCGAGTTGCTTCCGCCAACGCGGCACCTGCCGCTCGAGATAGCCCACCGGATTCCCCAACGACTCGAGCCCGCAGGCTCGCCAGTCGATGTTGTGGATCTCCGCCAGACAATCGATCAGATCCGTGAGGGCGCGCGCCTGGTCTCGGGGGGAGTCCGCATACGCGTCCGGGATGCTGCGACGGATCGGCTCGCCGTCGACAAATTCCATCACATAAAACGCACCGTCCGCGATCGTCGGGTCGTCGCAAGCGAGAACGGGACGTGAGATGCGGACGTTCTGGTCCTGAATCGCACTCAGGATCCGATATTCACGCAAGACGTCATGCGCAGTCGAGGAGGACGCGTGTGCGGGCGCCCGTCGCAAGACCCATTGACGGTCGCCGACGCGGAGGCCAAAGATTTCGCACGAACCCCCACCCTTCAACACGGTTGCCGCTACCGACAACTTCTCGCCCAGCGTCTCCTCGAGCCAGGTGCGCAGTCGAGCGACGTCGATCTGGGGATCGGGTCTCAAGAGCCGCGCCCCATCACGGCAAGACGCCTCCGTCGACGTGAATCATCTGACCCGTCACGTACGAAGAGGCGTTCGTCGCCAGGTAAACGGCCGTTCCCACAATCTCTTCCGCCTCGGCCACGCGGTTCATTGTCGACCCCCCGACAGCAATCTTCTTCGCCTCGTCGTTCGGCACGGCGGCATTGAAGCTATCGGTCGAGAACGTTCCGCAGAGGATGCCGTTCGCCCGAATCCCCTTCGGGGCGAACTCCTGCGCCATGATTGAGGTGAGCACGTTGAGCCCCGCCTTCGCTGCCGCGTAGACCGTCGTGAACGGCGTCGGCCGGACGGAGGCCACAGAGCTGATGTTGATGATCGCCCCGCCCTCCCCCATGTGTTCCGCCGCCATCGCGCCGAGCCGGAGGGGTCCCTTCAGGTTCACACCGATCGTCTTGTCGAAGAGCACCTCGGTGATGTCCTTCATCGTCGGCGCGACCGGCGCTATGCCAGCGTTGTTCACCAGGATGTCGATGCGACCGAGCTGCGCGACTGCGGTCTCGATCAGCGCATCGCACTGCGCCCAGTCCGCCACGTGGCAGGACACCGCAATCGCTCGCACCCCGTGCGCCCGCGCCGCCACCGCGACCGCCTCGCACGGCTCGATCTTGCGGCTCGCGATGACGACGTCCGCGCCGCGCTCCGCGAAGCCGAGCACCATCGCCCGCCCGAGCCCCTTGCTCCCGCCGGTCACGACGGCGACCTTGCCGGCGAGCGGCCTATTGGATTCCGCCATGTGGAGGGTCTCCTACGAACCGACCTCGATCGCGATTTTGCCGAAGTGACGTCCCTCTTCGAGGTGTTTCACCGCACCGGCGAGGTCCGCCATTGGGAACGTGTCGCTCACGATCGGACGGATCTTCTTCTCTTCCATGAATCGGCACATCGCGTCGAAGTCGGCACGACTTCCGACGGTCACGCCCTGCATCTTGATGTTTCGTGTCATCGCGACGGTGACCGGGACTTCAGCGTTGCCGAACCCGCCGAGCACCCCGACGATCGCCACGTGGCCGGCCATCCTCGTGGCGAGAACCGCCTGGCCGAGCGAACCCTCGCCGCCCACGTCGACCACGATGTCGGCGCCTCGGCCGTCGGTGAGCCGAAGGACCTCGCGCGACCATTCCGAGTGCGTGCGGTAGTTGATGCCCTCATCGGCACCGAGGGTGTGGCCGCGTTCGAGCTTCTCATCCGACGACGACGTCAGAATCACGCGAGCACCACGCGCCTTCGCCAACTGCAGCGCGAAGAGTGACACGCCGCCCGTCCCCTGCACTACGACGGTCTGCCCCTCGGCGACGTCTCCGTCCCGGAGCGCCGCCCACGCGGTCACAGCGGCACACGGCAACGTACCCGCTTCGAGCTCGCTCAGATGACTCGGCACACGGACGAGGCTACTCGATTCGACGACGACGTGCTCGGCACACATGCCGTCCACACCCTCACCGGGGATGGGCTGCTTGCCCAAGATCGTCGGCGGGCCCGAGTGCCAACTCGGGTAGAAGTTCGCCGCCACCCGGTCGCCGGGAGCAAATCCTGCGACGGCGCTCCCAAGCTCGACGATGGTACCGCAACCGTCGGAGAGGGGAATCCGCGGGTAGCGCATGCCCGGAATGAACCCCCAGATGACCACGGCATCGTGGTAGTTCAGGCAAGATCCGCCCATCCGCAGGAGCACCTGCTCGGAGCCGACTTCCGGTACGTCGCGCGCCGAAGCCGCAATCCCGTCGACACCGGGCCCTTTGAGTTGGATGGCGTTGGTCTTCACGTCGGTCCCTCCTTACCCCCTGCGAGGCCCTTCGCGAAGCACCCGGCGCATCCTCCACGCCGAGCGCTAGAGATTTCCCGCCATCGGCCGAAAATCTCAGTGGTCGATTCAGGGCGTTTCGCATCGGCCGAGGCACGAGCGACGGTCCGAGCCGCTGCACCTCCGGCTGCCGAGCTCAGCCGCTGCCGCCGACGATGACCGAGATGCCAGCGACGGCGGCTACGACGCCAATCGGCTCAAGGCACGCCGTGAGGCTACATGCGTCGAGACCGCCGATCGCCGCCGACGGCGCTGTCGCATCCGTACCCGACGAAACCGCACCGCCCGCCACCACAGCAAGTTCTTCGCTCGTCAGCTCCTTGCCGACCGCATGCTCCGGATGCTGCGGGATCACGATGCAGACGTCGTTCGCCGAGGGCAATCCGTCAACTGGGTGAAACGGCACCTGCACCTGCGACGGCGGGAACAGTGGCGGCTTCAAGAGCCGGGCGCGGTCAGCGAAATCGTCGCGGCGTCGTGATGCCTTCGCTCAGCTGCCGGACGCCGAGCTGACCTTCTCCCAAGCGAACGGGATCTCTTTGTGCGTATCAGGGTCCCAGTTGCTCCGCGGCGTCGCGAACAGATCGCCACCGTACACGTGAAGCGCGAGCAAGGGAGTCTCGAGCGGATTCCCAATGGAGTGAATCGCCTCCGCGGCGTTCTGCAGGACGCCGGGAGCGACAACGGAGACCTCGCCCGCCACTTTCAGGCCGTCGCCATCACGTTCAAAAAACCGATTGTCTTCCTGGCCCTGACACACGCTCACGACCGACCAGATGTTGTGGTTGTGGGGAGCCGCGCTGAACCCAGGCGGAATCGACGCGGCAAGAACCGTCAGATCGTCGCTCCGGTGGATCGCCAGGTCCTCGAGGGTGAAGAGCCCCTCCCGAGCCACAATCGCACTCGCCACGGCGGGATTCTTCGCCGCCTCGAGCAAGATCACCGCGATCTCGCCCTGAGGATCCGCCCCGGTCACGGCGGCCCGACATCGATCCACGACACCCGCAAGCACGTCATCCATACGACGGCGTATACTAAGAAGGGCGGAGGATGAGGAGGGCTAGTTCTTGGTGGGGGTGGAGGGCGAGGACACGGTCGCCGAGGATTTCGGTCCAGCGGGCTGCCCGGACGGTGGGCAGGACGGCATAGCGGATCGATTGCGCGTCGACGAGGCGGCGGAGGTCTGTGGGATCGACGCTCTCGTCGATCAGGTCCTGGTAGTGCCGACCGTGTGCGACGGCGTTCGGGGTGAGAAACCAGTGTCCGACCCAGACGCGGTGCGGGGTGAAGGCGGGGAGGAGGTTGCCGAGCTGAACCGGGACCAACGCGTTGCCGGGCGGCAGATCCGAGAGAGTCGCAATGACATCCCCGTAAGCCGCGGGAAACGCATTCTCCCGCTTCACGTCGTCGATCGCGTCGCGAGTCACGAAAAACACCGACGGGAGCAGCGCAAAGACCAGAGCCGCCGTAGCGACGCGCCCAGCCGCAGTCGTCGTGCCCCACTCCGACAAAGCCTCGCGCAATCCGACGGCTGCCACGATCGCGATCGGCAGGTGAAGATGGAATACGAAGTGATAGCCGTTCAATACCGGTGAGCTGTGCAGTAGAAGCACCGCGAGCACCCACGCGAACAGTGCGAGACGGTACGGATGTTCGTCCGCTACCCACTTCTGCGCCCCACGCAAAGCGAAGACGACGACCGCGCCTAGCGTGATCGGCCACCAGAACACGCCGACGCCGTTCGGCCCCACGACGTTGGTCGACGCGGCGGCGTAGATCGGATCCTGGCGTTGCCAGCCCGAAATCACCGCAAGGAGTAAGAGAGGCGGAGCGAGGGCCGCGATTCCGAGAAGCCGGCCGGAGTCGACCCGGCGCTCGAAGATCCAACCGGCCACGACGTACGTTCCGGCGACCGCGAGAACCACGATCGCCGAGTACGGATGGATCCAGAAGCCGATGAAGAACGCGACGGAGACGAGAAACTGCTCACCGAGACCCGTCGGTCCGTGCGGTCGCAACAACGGCCGAAGAACGACGAGCGTCGACGTGAGGCCCGCGACCCAAACCGGATTGAAGAGCGCAGCAAACGTACTCCAGCCCAAAAGGTGCGACGTACTCCCCAGGACCTCGACCGCGGCTGCCGGCGGCATCGCCCCGGCGAAAGGACGAACGAAACCCTCGAGGCCACCCGAGAGCCCGATCATCGTCGCCGCCACAAAGCGCGTGCGCCGATCCAGAAGGATGGGTCGCAGGAACCACCACAACACTCCGAAGAAGAGGAACACGAGCGGCACGCGCACGAGTTCCAGCAAGAGAGTCGACGGCACCCCCGTCCATGCCGACAGACGTCCGAGAAGCCAGAAGAACGGCAGGATGAAACGCGCCGTGTGCGGCTCCGTCGTGAACGGATTGTGAAACAGTAGGGATGGATCCTCGGCCGCCTGACGCGCGAACGCGAGGTACGTCAGGAAGTCCTTCGGCAGATAGCCGACCTGCAACACGACCACGCCGGGATCGGGCTCGAGGGAGAGGGCGTGGAGGAACGGCAGCGCCCGCAGCACGACGAGGATCGTCGGGAGGAGCCAGTAGATCACCGGCGGTCGGTCACGCTCGCCCACTTATGGTCTTTCGATGAATCGGGGGCCGGCCTTTAGGACCGCTCGAACCCGCTCCACACCCCCACTCCTTCGCCGAGGATCACTCCAACCCGACAGCGACTCCCGCACCCGGCCGAGATCCGTAGAAGCTCCCGGGTTCTGAACGGTCGTTCGAATCAGGGCAGGCCCGCCCGCCTCTGAAACCCTTAGCCGCCTTTCCCTCACCGGCGAGGTTCCACGACGCACCGATCGACCCACCCCAAGAGGAGCCCCCATGCGATTCCCACTCCGCCCCGGCCTGCTCGCAGCCGTGATGATCGTAGCTCTTGGCTGCGGAGACGGCTCCACCGAACAGACGTCGTCCGAGCCCTCCTCTTCGGGGCCGACCGCGGATCGTTCGGAAGAGATCACCGGAGGCAACGGCCCCTTCATTGGTGCCGCCACTGCAGCGGGAGACGACGGGTACGAAGAACACGAGTACGTCGCATCGGGAGAGGCGACGGCGTACCGAGAGGCGGAGCCCCTCACCGCGGACGGCCGAACGAGCCGCTCGCCCTGGGCTCCGAACTCGTCTGCATCACCGCCCATATCCCCGGGATAGATCCACCCTCGGTCGCCAGCCTCGTCGCAGATGCCCGCGCTCCCATAGTCGACCGGGCTCCACGCGAGGTCGTTGAACATCTTGTAGATCGCAAGCCCCGTGCGCGCGAAAACCCGTTCACGAAACTCGTGTTCAATGCGTGCTCGAGCTGCGGCCCCGCGACGACACCGTCCGCTCGCACCGCACTTCGAAACTGGATACCCGAGTTCAGGTCGGGCGGAGTGATCTTGAACTCGGCCTTCAGCGTGAAATCCTTGAACTCGACGGGCGAGCAAAGGAAACCGCTCTTCGGTTCGTTCACGGTAGGCTGCCCAACGAGCTCTCCCTCTTCGAAGCGGAAGCTCATGGTCGGCTCGCCTTCCATCGTCCACTGCGACAACGTCTCCTCTGTGACGAGGGGCCGGAACCCGCTATCGCCGGCGGCGTCCGCCGCGTGCGTAACATTCCAGGACAGGACCACCAGGGCGGTCACGCCGCGCTATACGACCTGCATGACTCTTCGACGAGTTCTGATCGCCGCGCTCCTCGTTTCACTCGTCCTCGCGCCCTCTCCGGCCCGGTCCCACGGGGATTGGGGCCATGTGCAGGTCACGCGCTGGGCGATCGAAAGCCTCCCGCCCGGTCCGCTCAAGGAGTTCTTCGCCGAGCCCGCGGTGCGGGAGGCGGCACTCTTCGGCGCGGCCTTCCCCGACTCGGGCTACTGGGCCGACGGCCCGGCGGAGCGGGAGTACGGCGAGTACACTCACTGGGAGCCGTTCATCCAGGCATTCGTCGAGCACATTCGAACGAACCAACCGCCCCCGTTTGCGATGCTCGAGCAGCGCAAACTCGTCGCCTTCCTGATGGGCTGCGGCGCGCACGGTCTCCAGGATGAGATCTTTGATTCACTCTTCCTGTTTCAGGTCGACGAGCACGACGGCGGAAATCAAGAGGACGCGGACGGCGGGACGGATTTCTTCCTGGTCGAGGACGGGGTTCTTCCGTTCGACCTCGTCGAGTTCGTACCGATGGACGCGTTGCTGCCTCTGTAAGCGGACCTTCCCGTGGAGGTCACCGAGGAGAACATCCGCCGCGGGGTCACCGCGCTCACTTCCGCATACGTGAACGAGGCATCGGGCATCGTGATCGCCGGCGTCTTCGTCGACGAAGCGAATGAGAGCATTCCGTGGACGCGCGAGAACTACCTCGACCCGAGCATCCCGGGGAGCCTCACCTCCGAGATCGCACCGACGGCGGCGTACATGGAGGCGATCTGGCGTCGCATTCACGGCACCGGCTCGACCGATCCGCTCGTCATCCACCAGTACCCGGACAAGGGACGTCACCTCCGAAGTGCCGAGCTTCTCGTTGCCGATAGCTACGTCACGTTCATCTTCGACCAGGGCATCGACGTCGACACGGCGACCGGAAGCCTCTCGAACGCGTCGGGGCGCGGGGTCGACTTCAACTTCGACGGGACTCGGTGGGGACACCCGCAACCACGGCTCGTCCGGTCGAAGAGCGCGGCGAACTCGCCCCGGGTGCGCTCACGTCCGCCGGTGATGGCGGCGTTCTGCGGGCCGGAGATACTTGCGATCGAGGCAGAGAAGACCGCTTCCTTCTAGAGGCTGCGGCGGAGGTATTCGAAGATCGGCTTCCCGTGAACGTGATCGAACGGGAGATCTCCGCTCTGCACGCCGCGAAGCAGATCGCCCCAGGCCGACCAGTTGTAGTCGTCGACCATCATGGACGCGAAATCACGCAGCGAGGCCGGCCCGGCCTCCCTTGGAGGTGCCCGAGCCAGTATGTACATTCATCGCAACGGATTACCTGGCGCACGCCGCCCTTCCAAAAGGAAAACTCATGACCAACGCTCTGATCATCGACGCTTGCCGTACGCCCCGAGGAATCGGCAAACAGAACAAGGGCGCGCTGGCGCACCTCCACCCCCAGCATCTCGCCTCCACGGTGCTGAAGGCGATCGCCGAGCGGAACGGGATCAACACCGCCGACGTCGACGACGTAGTGTGGGGGACGAGCTCGCAGGTGTGTGAACAGAGTGGCGACCTCGGACGGATGGCCGCCCTCGACGCCGGATTCGACGTCACCGCGAGCGGCGCGACGCTCGACCGGTTCTGCGGCTCCGGGATCACGTCGGCCAACTACGCGGCGCACGCGGTGATCGCGGGCATGGAAGACCTCGTCATCTCGGGCGGCACCGAGATGATGTCGCTCCCGAAGAAGGGCATGCTCCCGATGGGGGCCGGCAACATGCACCTGCAAGAGATTCATCCCCAGTCGCACCAAGGTGTGTGCGCCGACGCAATCGCGACGCTCGAAGGCATCGGCCGCGACTCGCTCGATGCGCTGGCAGCTCTCTCTCAGGCCCGCGCCGATCAGGCGATCAAGGAAGGCCGCTTCGACAAGAGCCTGATCCCGGTTCTGAACATGGACGGCACCGTCGCGCTCGACCGTGAAGAGTTCCCGCGCCCACAGACGACCGCCGAGTCGCTTGCGCAGCTGTCGCCGAGCTTCCCCAAGATCGCCGACTACCGGCACACCGAAGATTCGCTCACCTTCCGCGAGCTAATCAACAAGAAGTACCCCGACCTCAACATCGAACACGTCCACCACGCCGGAAACTCGTCGGGCGTCGTCGATGGTGCGGCGGCTCTCCTCTTCGCCAGCGAGCAGTACGCAAAGGAGCACGGCCTGAAGGCACGCGCGCGCGTCGTCGCCACCGCGAACATGGGCGACGATCCCACGCTGATGCTAAACGCCCCCGTCCCCGCGGCCCGCAAGGTGCTGAAGCGAGCTGGCATGACCCTGAACGACATCGATCTCTTCGAGATCAACGAGGCATTCGCCGTCGTCTCCGAGAAGTTCCAGCGCGATCTCGACCTCGACCGCGACAGAGTAAACGTCAACGGCGGAGCGATGGCGCTCGGCCACCCCATTGGTGCCACCGGCGCGATCCTCATCGGCACGGTGCTCGATGAGTTGGAGCGTCGCGACAAGCAGGTCGGACTCATCACGATGTGCGCCGGCGGGGGCATGGCCCCGGCCATCATCATCGAGCGGACCTGAGTCGAGAATGGGGCGGCGGCGGGTATTGCCCTGCCGCCCGCCTCACTCAGGACTTGACGTCGCCCGGCATCTCTGGCGTCGGCGTGGGATACCGCGAGGCGATCCCCCCATCGACCGGCACCATGACGCCGGAGACGTAGCTCGCTTCGTGCGACGCGATGGGCCGAAGGAGATCGTCGACGGCGAGAGCCGGGTCAGAGACGAGATCGCAGCGGAAGCTGGGGGGATCTTCATCTCCTCCAAGAGCGCGGATCAGTAGCCGGGACGTAGGCCAAGAGGACTGCCGCGGCCTCGACCCCGACGTTGACCAATCAGGTCAAGGAGAGACACCGCTTCCCTGCTCAGCCTCGTCGTTCAAGGGGCAGCGAATGCCATCCGGGTGGTCGATGAGAGCGACGCACCGATTGCAGTGGGTGCAGCCGTTCACGTAGCCCGGATCCGCCTCTGCGTGACGAACGAACGCGGGATCGAACAAGAGCGGGCGACCGATCTGAACGAAGTCGAACCCGTCCTGGATGGCGCGATCGACGCTCTCCCGGGTTGA
The DNA here is from genome assembly GCA_029243485.1 of Candidatus Binatia bacterium. Taxonomy (NCBI): domain Bacteria; phylum Candidatus Binatota; class Binatia (SeqCode); species Binatia bacterium. The sequence goes on from JAQWRY010000011.1 coordinate 19,043, forward strand.
GCATCCGCCGATGTAGACGACGGCGCAATCCACTGCGTCACGTACGCGGCGCGCGCGGTCCATGAGGTACAGTTCCTCGTAGACGTACTTCTTGAACATCCTCGGGCCGATGAGCCTGAGCCCTATGCGAGTGATGGGGTTCCGTTCCATCTCGATCATCCCGTGAACGATGCTGGGTCCGCGGAACATCAGCATCGGATTAAAGCTACTCGTCCCCGCGCTCGCCACGAGCGCATCGATCCCCGCTCGGTCGAGCATCTGGGCGACGCGAACGCCCTCCTCCCAATCGACGCCACCCGCGACACCATCGGACATGCTGATTTTCCCGAGGATCGGGAAACCGTCCCCGACTGTTTCGCGAACGGCCTCGAGCACGCGCAGCGGAAGCCGCATCCGGTTCTCGAGACTACCCCCGTAAGCGTCATTGCGCCGGTTGGTCTTCGGGCTGATGAACTGGGACAGACCATACCCATGGCCGAAGTGGATCTCCGCGGCATCGAAGCCCACGCGCTTCATCCGATCCGCGGACGCCCGGTACGTCTCGACGAGGTAGTCGATGTCGGCCTCGGTCATCGCGCCCGCAAACGGCATCCCGACCGTCGCACCGATCATGCTGAACTGGCGAGAAGGACCGAGCGGTCGGGCGAGGCGCTGTAGCTTCCGGTTCCGCGAGAAGTTTCCGCAGTGGGTCATCTGGCCCGAAACCAGAGCACCGGCCTCGTGAACGGCGCCCGTGAGCCGCCGAAGCTCGGGCTCGATCGCCTCGTGGAGATACATCATCCCGTCGCTGATTCGACCGTCGGCCTCGGTCGTGCAGTACGCGATCGTCGTCATCGCAACACCGCCCAGAGCAATGTTGCGGTGGAACTCGGTCAGCTTGTCGCTCGGCTTTCCACCCGGCGACATACCCTCGAAGGTCGCCGCCTTGATTACACGGTTCTTCAGCGTGATCGGGCCGAGACGAGCCGGGGAGAACGCAGCGCTGGCAGAAGGCAGGACCATTCGGGCTGCGCGGGCACATATGCAGCATCGCTACGAAATTCAATCCATGCGTTCTCCCAGTGGCGCACTTGGTTCGAATCGATCGCCGACAAGAGCGAAGAGAATGGCGGCTTTCACGGCGACGCGCGGGAGATTTCGCGAGACGGGACCAAGGACCTCCCCATGGGGATGAACTCGATCACGGGCTACTCCATCCTCGAGGCCGAGAGCCTCGACGAGGCCAAAGAAATCGCCAAGGGCAACCCCTTCCTCGCGAGCATCCGGATCTACGAGATCAGTACGATGTAGGCGGGCCGCGCCGGGCCGGTCACGTCCGAGCACCGCCAGTCGGGCGATCTCTCGCGAGCAAACGTCTGTGGTCAACGACGGGGCCGTCGTCGTAAGAGCTCAGGCGCAGCTGTCAGGAGCCCTGAGCCGCAGCCGCCTACGGGGCAGGCGCGCTACGCGCGCAATACGACCGGCATGTGCTCGATGCCGTTCACGAAGCTGCTGTCGACGAGTTCGATGTCGCCCGCAAGCTCCCAATGCGAGCGCCGCGCGAGCAGTTCCTCGAACAGGATCCTCGCCTCCAGCCGCGCCAGGCTCGCGCCCAGACAGAAATGCTGCCCGAAGCCAAGAGACACGTGGGGTTCGAGTGGACGCCCGAGGTCCAGATCATCCGCCGTTTCACCCCAAACCATTTCATCTCGATTGGCAGCTGCGTAGAGCATCATCACCGGGTCGCCGGCCTTGATAGTCCGACCGTGCAGCTCGATGTCACGCACCGCTCCCCGGAAGAAATACCGGATTGGCGTCGTCAGCCGCAGCATCTCCTCGACCGCGTCCGGCAGTGCGACCTCTCCCGACCGCAGCCGCGCGAGCTGATCGCCGTTCTCCAGCAGGAGTCGGGTACCCTGGGCGACCAGGCTGCGCGTGGTCTCGTTTCCGGCGACGAGAAGCGTCATGCAGAAGATGAGGATCTCGGACTCCTCGAGGGAACGCCCCTCGAGCTCTGCCTGCAGGAGCGCCGTAATGAGATCGTCTCCCGGCTGTGAACGGCGCTGCTCGAGCATCTTCGAGAAGTAGAGGAACACCTCGCCAACCGCCTGGCTGCCGACCGTGCGATCCGCGTCGGCGCCCGCCTGCACCACGACGGCGTCGGACCAACGTCGGAAGTCATCGAGATCTTCATTGGGCACGCCGAGCATCTCGGCGATCACCCGCATCGGTAGCGAAACGGCGATGTGCTCCACGAAGTCGATCGGTGTCCCGCACGGCGCGTTCTCGATGCTCTCGATGGCGATCTCTCGCATTCGGGCTTCCATGTCGGATACCCGGCGGGGCGTGAACGCCCGGCTCACCAGCGAACGGTGCCGATTGTGGCTCGGCGGATCCATCTGGATGATCGACGGCGCGGGATCCGCACCAACACCCGGCTCCACCCGGCCAGGGCCTTGCGGCATCGTGATCCCCGCCGACGAGCTCCAGAGCTCGGGCTGCTTCGACATGCGCTGAACGTCTTCGAGGCGAGACACGACCCAGAAGGCACGTGGCTCGAACCACCACACCGGCGCCTCCTGACGAAGCCAACGAAAGGCCGCATTCGCCCCGGCCCGATCCGCGTAGAACCGGCCTTCGTCGAGCGCGATCGAAGCGGGCGCGCTCACGAGATGTCCAGGTCGCTCGCGCTGTGGCGCTCGATCACGCGCTCCTCTTCCGGGCCCCAGGCCTTATTAACGCGCTGGCCACGCTGCACCGCGGGACGCGCCTGAATCTCTTCCGCCCACCGCACGACGTTTTTGTACGACTTCGCTTCGAGGAAGACCTCGGCGTCGTAGATGTTGTTCAACACGACGCTTCCGTACCAGGGGTAGGCCGACATGTCGGCGATCGTGTACTCGTCACCGCCGAGGAATCGGCGGTCTGCGAGGTTCCGATCGAGAACATCGAGCTGGCGCTTCACTTCCATCGCATAGCGATTGATCGGGTACTCGTACTTCTCCGGCGCATAGGCATAGAAGTGACCAAAGCCCCCTCCGAGAAACGGACCACTGCCCATCTGCCAGAAAAGCCAGGACATGCATTCAGCGCGTGCCGACGGATCCTTCGGCAGGAACGCGTCGAACTTCTCAGCCAGATAGAGCAAGATGGCTGCGGACTCGAAGACACGGGTCGCTGGCGTGGTGCTGTGGTCCATTAGGGCTGGGATCTTGGAGTTCGGATTGGCCGCGACGAACCCGCTCCCGAACTGGGCGCCCTCGCCGATGTTGATGAAGTACGCGTCGTACTCGGCATCCTTGCCGATCGCCAGAAGCTCTTCGAGCAATACGGTGACCTTCACGCCGTTGGGCGTCGCGAGCGAATAGAGCTGCAGCGGGTGCTCACCTACCGGCAGTTCCTTCTCATGCGTCGACCCCGCGATCGGGCGGTTGATGTTGGCAAAGCGACCACCGCTTTCCGCATCCCATTTCCAGACTTTCGGCGGCGTGTACGAGGGGGAGTCAGCCATGAGAGACCTTTCATTGTCGGAGTCGAGTCGTCACTCGAGTTGAAGGGGAACGTCAGGAATCTGCAGTGCGCCGCGCGGCTTCCCGCCAGCTGAGGGCGCAGCCGATCAATGCGAAGAGTAGAGCCATAACAAAACGCGGATCCCCGAGCTGGATCCAAGGGTCGAGGGGAAAAGCGATCGTCTTGCTCATTGCCGCGACCTTGAACTCGTGGGCCCCTTGGAACGCCGGGGTAGTCGCGATCTCGAGCATGTCCCGTCGACTCCGATAGCGCATCCCCGCGCCGGTGGTCCACTCCTCCATCCCGTCGGCGTTCATGAGGTCCATCGCCGGGGCCGCTGCCGCACCGAAGAGAACCGGATGGCAGGCGCGGGCAAACAACGCCGGGTACATGTGCGCCATATACTTCCCCAGCACATCGTCGCTGGCCTCACCGGGCTCCACCCCCTCGACCTGCAGCGGCGCCTCGTACATGTCGATGAAGTTGACCATCACGAAGTCGTCACCGGTATCCTCTTCCATGAACTTGCGCAGCATCGCGACTCGCTCCGGTGACGGTGGCGGCTCACGGTTCTCCGCGCGCGAGATGTAGTGCGCGATTTCCGCTTCGGTGAGGGGCCCCCCGAACGAGGTGTACCAGCTGAAGAACGCAACCCAGAGCACAATCAACAACAGCCAGATCCACCGCGTGCGCGTCATCCCTCGTATCTCCGTTCGCGTCTCGGGCTACCCAAAGCGAGGGGGACGTTGGTTAGTCTCCCGATTTTTGTTTAGTCGCACTGCCGTTCTACTCTGGCCCGACGAAGGCTAAACAAAAACGGCAAGACTAACCAACGTCCCCTCCCTCAAGTTCGAAGGCCAGTTCTAGGAGGGTGCGCTCGGCGGCGTGATTGGCGGAGAGTTGGATGGAGATGGGGAGGCCTTCGGGGGTTTTCGAGACCGGGAGGGCGATCGCGGGGGCGCCGGTCACGTTGGCTAGTGGGGTGAACGACGCGTAGTTGCGCAGGCGGTTCATCAACTCTTCGAACGGGAGGGTGGGACTCAGGTGGCCGAGCTTCGGTGTCGTGTGCGCAACGACGGGAGTGACCAGAGCGTCGAACGTGTCGAAGGTACGTGAGTACTCGTGGCGACTTTTCTTCAAACGATAAAGGGCCGTGGGAAGGCGGTAGAAGCCGCGCATGAACAGGTCGCTGAGACCGACGGTCAAACCCTCCAGCCGCGCCGCATCGAAGCTAGGATCGATGATTCGCTTCCCCGCAAACTTCAGGACGAAGGCCAGCGCCGCCCAGTACAAGAGGAAATCATCCGAGAACTGCGCGGCGACCGGGCTCGGCGTGGTCTCCACATGGTGGCCCAGTGCGGCCAGACGCTGCGCCGTCTCCTCGACCGCGGCACGTGTCGCCGCGTCGGACGGTGCACCCGCGACCGAGTCGACAATCACCCCGATCCGCAACCGCCGCTTCGCCGGACCCTCGACCAGCCCAATCGGGGGCAGCGCGGGATTCCGGTAGTACTTCTCCGCCTCCGCGTGGAACGTCGCCGTGTCGCGAACACTCCGCGTGACGACCCCCTCGCTGATCAAGTCGATCGGCATCGCCTGTGCCGACTCGGGTACGACGTGCCTACCCCGGGTCGGTTTCAGACCGATCAGACCGCAACACGCGGCAGGGATGCGGATCGACCCGCCGCCGTCATTCGCGTGCGCGATCGGCACGACGCCCGCCGCCACGAGAGCCGCCGCACCTCCCGAGGACGCGCCGGTCGAGTACTCCGTGTTCCACGGATTGCGCGTCGGCTCCGCGTACGCGGGTTCCGTCGTCGCGTTCAACCCGAACTCCGGCATCGCACTCTTGCCCAGACACACGAAGCCCACCGACATGTACTGTTTGGTGTAGACGCCGGAATGCTTGGCCGGGCGCGAACGAACTGCTGCGGAGCCGTGATCGGTCTTCAGCCCGGCGAGCGCCGTATTGTCTTTGATGAATGTCGGCACCCCACCGAAGGCTCCCTCGAGAGGATCGCTCGAGCGAAGCCGCGCCTGCTCGAAACCCTCGTGCGCGATGGCGTTCAACGACGCCACCTGCTGGGCTCGCGCGACTGCGGCCTCTACGACCTCCGCGACCCCGATTTCCTTGCGCCGCAACAGGTCGGCGAGAGCCACCGCGTCATGTCTGGCGAGGACATCGGAACGAAACGCGTGCTGCATCGGCTCAGTACCCATCCCTAAATCCCCCACGCACGCCGCATCGCATCCGTCGCGACGTGCGGACCTTGTCTGCCCTTCGACTCGACCGCTCCCGCGCCGACCCAACGCTCGTCGATCGGATCAGCCGCCGGCTGAAACCGCGTATCGCAACTCAGACGATACTCATCCGTAGTGTTCGCGAACGACGCGTGAAGCATCTGCATCCCGAACACGAGGACATCCCCCGCCGCGAACGTCGTCGTATGCCAACTCCCGCCGAACCGCTCCACGAGTTCCAGGGGATCCAGAGTGAGCCAGCCGCCGTAGCCGTCGCGGTCCGAATCGGAGCGACCGTAGGTCTCTCGAACCGGTGCGTACGCAGCCAACCGATCCGAGCCGGCGCAGAGCGCGATCGACCCGAGAGCCGGCGTCACGTCACCGAACGGCACCCAACAACTGAGCAACCGCGCAGAGCCCCGACCCATGTAAACCGAGTCCGCGTGCACGCCGGTGAAATCCCCGGGAGGCGTCGCCCGCAACCACTTGTAGTCGAAGGTCAGCGCAGGCTCGGCAAAGAGATCCCCGAACAACCTCGTCACTCGCTCCCCTTCGAGAACCCCAGCGACCGAGGGGTGGTGCGTGACTGCGCGCTGTCCCTTCATGTTCGGAGGCGTTCCCCCCGGACGACAACGTGCAGACGACGGTCCCGCGTCTGGCGCGAGCGCACCCGCGGCGGCGAGGTGCGAAAGAATGGCCTCGCGCGCAGCCCAGATCTCCACTGCAGGATGAAAGCCTCGCAGGAGAAGGTACCCGTCCCCTGCGAGCCGCGCCCGAAGGCCCGCGCGATCGCCGAGCAACGACGCCGAGTCTTTCATCTCATCCACCAATCCGGCGCCCGGAAACTCGACGTCGCGCGCCCCGAAGCGCAGCTTCACCGCTTCCCCTCCCCGGACTCGTCGGACACCGATTGATAGAGACGCCAGACGTCTCGCGCCCCGAGCGGGATGAGGACGACCGCCACGACGAAGAACGTTCCCAGCCCCAGACCGTAGATCCAGCCCCAAGCCGTGATCAGACTCTCGGTACTCACGGCTCGCCCCGATCCGGGAACAGAAGAGAGAACACCACGAATAGAACGGCGCAGAAGATGAAGCTCGAGAGCCCGATCACTTCACCAGGAACATCGAGACCCGTCGACGCCGCGAGCTGATCGCGAAACAGCCCGACCACCGCGACGAGCCCCCCGAGCAAAGCCGCGAGCGCACCGGCACGGGAAGCGCGCGACCAGTAGAGGCCGCCGATCAACACGACCGACGCCCCGCTCATATAGATGGTTCCCGTCACCGCCATGTAGGTCCAGACGCTGTCGGGTAACTCGTACCAGACACCCCACACCAGCAGGAAGACACCAATCGCCAGCACACCGATCCGTGTGATCCGAATCTGCGCCTGCTCGCTGAGCCCACCCTTCGTGAGCGGTCCGATCACGTCGTGCGTCAGAACCGAGGACCAGCAGAGAAGGTAGCTATCGTGGGTCGACATGAAGGCCGCGAGCATTCCAGCGGCGACGAGTCCGAGCACTCCCGTGGGGAGAAGGCGACTCAGCAAAAACGGCATCGCCTGCGCCGCATTGCTCGCATCGCCGCCGAGGCCCGCGGGAAAGAAGTGCTGCTCCAACTCCGGCGTCTGCGCAGCGAGAGCGAAAAGGGCTGCCGCAAAGAGCGCCGGCACGCCGAGTCGGACGAACTGGCCGGGCGCCGCGAGAAGGAACGTCGCGCGCGCCACACTCTCGTTCTTCGCCGTGAGCGCACGCGAGGCTTCGGGAGCCCAGCAAATCGCCGCCGCCAGAAACACGACGGCGTTGAACCCAACCCAAATCCAGCCGTACCCACCTTCAGCAACCGGGTTGAACATCCGCGCGCCGCGGTGCTCGGCCATCGCCCCGACGATTCCCTCCCATCCGAGCTGCGGATGCGAGAGACAAGCGGCCACCCCGATGAAGAGACCGATGCTCAACACCACGAACTGCAGATAGTCGGTCACGAGAACCGACAACATGCCGCCGAGCATCGTGTACGCGATCACGAGAACGATCAGCAGCGACATGACCAGGTTGACGGTCGTCTCGCTGCCGGGCGCGGTGAGGGACGCCCCCGTGAGGAACGTGACGAACGTCGCGCCCATTTTCGGAAAGAGCCCCATGTTCAAAATGCCGGCGAGAGCGCCGATACCGCCACCGATGACTCGCGTGCGGCGATCGAAACGATGCTCGAAATACTCCGAGATAGTAAGCAACTCGAGTCGCCGGAGCGGGCCGACCACGAAACCGGTCAGCCCGAGAAAAACGCTGATCGCGAAACTGATCAACGCCAACGTGACGTACGCGAACCCGTTCGAGAACGCGTCAATCGAGGCGTACATGAGCGTGACCAGACCGAGGCCGGTTCCGACATAGCTAGCCGAGTTGAGAGACGCGCCCGCCGCACGACCGCCGACCAGGTACGTCGCAACGCCACCGCGGATCCGCCGGTTCGCCACGACGCCGACGAGCACCGTCGCGCCGAGATAGAGCACGATGATGGCTGCATCGAGCGCAGCGAAGTTGCTGGGCAGGTCCATCCGTCACAGCGAATAACCCACCGGGCAGGCGTTGTCGCCTGAATCCCGATCGGGCCGGGGATCCGGGCCCAGGCTGCGAACCGGATGGCCCCCGTAGCTCGGCCGGCCCGACTCCGAGACGTGGGCTGATCTGCACGATCGGGGCGCGGCAAGAGTGACGGTTAGAGAAGCCGCCGAGATTGAGGAACGTCCCTAGCCCCAAACCGGCTGCGGTCCCGCTCTCAGACAGATCGCTGCCTCAGACCTGCAGAATGGTGGTGGTGGGGGGGGGCAGAGGCGCGCGCTGGTCCCATGGATCACCTAAGAATTCGCGAACGCCGCAGGCCCCTCCGCACAGCCACCGGATGCGAAGCAGTCGGGCGTGTACTCGGTGTTCGCCGAATTCACCGACGGGATCTCACACCACAGGAACCACGGCAACGGCCCCAGCACATCTCTGGTGCGGGACAACTTTAAGCCGACTGACGATTTCGTCCCGCAACGCCCGGTCGTTCCGTGGCGACGTGAGGTCGTGCTCGCCGGGCTCCAGGGCGTCTACCGCTCGGACGGCACGCGCGACGGCACCGAGATCATTCCCGGAACCGAGGGTCGGACGATTCATTCTCCGGTTCTCATCATGGGTGAGCTCGTGTTCTTCTGGGAGGCGACCGAGTCTGGAATGGATCTCTGGAAGACGAACGGTGCCGCCCCTGGAACGCAGCGGGTCGAGAGCTTACCCGGCGTCGACGGCATCAGCCGGACGGAACCTTCATCGGAACACATCCGGTCGTGCGCGCTTGGCGCGCCGAGAAGTTCGTGGTGACAGACCGGGCGATCTACCTCGCCGGGGGCCTGCGACACCTGTACGATGGTGGGCCATGAACCGAGACCCGCGAGCCCTCCAGCGGCGAAGGATGTCGCGGAGGCGTCCCCGCTGGGGCCGTCGGGTACTGATCCTCGTCGTGCTGATCGCGGCCGGCGGCTTCTTCGCCCACGACTCGATCCGACGCGCCTTCGAGAAAAACTCGACCTGCGGCTGGACGGTCCGGGGAGATCTCGTCCTCGACCGAGACGTGGTCGATTGCGACCACCACGGGGTCCGACTCGCCCCCTTCGCGAAGCTCGACTGCGCAGGACATGAGATTCGCGCACGCGAAGGTGGCGCCTCCGGGTACGGAGTGCGTCTCGACAACGTGGAGCAAACCCAGGTGCGCAACTGCCGCATCTCCGGGTTCTCGCGCGGCGTGCGCATCCGCGGAGGTCGCCAAAACGGAGTCGTCGGCAACGAGGTGTCGGGCAACGGTTACGGCATCGAAGTGTCCGGAGCGACCGACGGCGGGCGGAGCGGAGCACATCGGATCTCGGGCAACCGCGTGATCGACAGCGCGCGCGACGGAATCCACATCGGCGCCGGTACCGCAAACACCTTGATCCAGGAGAACACGGTGATTGGTAGCGGCGAGGAAGGGATCGTCATCGAGTCCTGCCGAAAGTGCGAGGTCACCGGCAACACGATCGAACGCAGCGGGTCGGCCGCCATCGATTTGAAGGACTCGATCAGCGGCCGCTTCCTGCGCAATTCGGTCCGCGGTTCGCTCGTCAAGGTTCGCGGCGGCTCCGTGCGGAACCTCTTCGAGGACAACGACCTCGTCGACTCCGGCTACGTCTTCGCCGCGGCCGCGGCGGCGGCCGAGGGCGAAGCATCGGGGATCCCGTCGCTGAACCGAGTCGTGGGCGGATCCGTCCGTGAGTCGAAGGTCTGCTTTCGCTTCCGCGGCGCACACGACAACAGCGTCGCCGACGTGCAGGTCGATAGCTGCGAACTCCGGAAAGACGGCCCGGGCGGCGGCAGCGAGGCCTCGAGGAATCATCTGTCCGGCGTGGACGTCGGCCAGGCGGGCAGATGATCACGAGGCCGTTCGCGCACCCACGCTGACGCTTTCCGCGTGCCGGGGACGGTTCGACTCCAGCCTCTTCCGAGGAGGGTCTCCTCGTCGGCTCCGAGGAAACCCCGACGTCGGGGCAGTGGGAAATGATCCCCACTTGCGAATCGGGGCACAATCGCTGCGCGTACGTCGCTGTCTGGAACAACACCCCTTACAACCGCTCGCCAATCGACGTCTCGGTCGACGAATCGTCCGCGATCTGGCAGCCGTTTCCGAACAAGGGCTTCCAATCGCGCCACACGTTCTGGGCGACCGATTTCACATGTTGCAACCCAACCCACAAAGGGGAGCTTCCCCCCAGCTTTTTGGGGCACTACGTCCTCCTGAGCTCCAGCTCCGGGGCCTTCGATGACGGGGCCGGGTTCAGCGTTCGGATGGCCGCGGTAAACAGCACCTGGATCGACGTCATCGGAAAGGCTCCGCAAGACAGCGACGGCGCGACCAGCGCCGTACTGACGGAGCCTCCCGGGCCCGGACCCGTCTTCTCCATCACAGCACCCAACTCGCACGGCGCATCGTCGAACGATTCCGCGGTCGTGAACGTTAGAATCGACTACACGGACTGCGCAACGCCGCCAGAATGAGGGCACCGCGGAGCGCCGGAGACTCCCTCAGGGAAGCGTAAACTCACCCGCCGGGCTCACTCCCGAACTCGAGAGCGGGATGAACGGCGGGTTGAGCAGGTGGAAGAACGCGGCCCCAGACATCGCATCTCCCTGCACCGCGAACTCGAGTGCCCCCTCGGGGGAAACCCCAACTCGTCGAAGTCCCAGAAGTTCTCGCCCTCACCCGACGCAATCGACGTCGAGGAGAGATTTCCGACGGTGAGATCGCTGAAGCCGGCCCCAGTGACATCAACATCCGCTCCCGCGACGAGGCTGGAGTCGATCCAAAGGTGTCCCGGAACACCTTCCGAAGGGTTGCCGACGAGTGGGACGCCCATGTCCGTGAACGAGCACCCGAGCACCGCGTGCAATACGGTCCCGGACACAGAGAAGTGGGGACGATGTATCATTCTGATTCGCCGGTCGTACATGCGACGACCCTTTCAGATCGTGAAGCGCGGAACCTCGAGCATCGCGCCAAGCACCAGGACGATCGCGCCGAACTTCGACCCACCCGAACCCAGCGCGCGCCCAGAAATCTCTTACTTGAGGCAAACGACGCTTCATCATGACCGCCGCTCTCGCTGTCCTGGGCGGCTTCCGGCCGCTACAGAAAACCGAACGTGGAGGACGCGACCACCAAAGCCCGAGACCGGGCCACCGCTCGAGGCTACGGTGCACTGCTGTGCGGGCTCGCTTCGTGGTTTTCCTTTTGGGGGATGCAGCAGGTCTCGTTCCAGTGGCTGGTCGTAGACTTCCTCGACTCTTCGCCCACCGACGTCGGAACGGCGCAGATGGCCCTCACGATGCCCACGCTCGCGTTCGTCCTGTTCGCCGGCGCGATCGCCGATCGAATCGACCCACGCCGACTGCTGCTGGCCATACATCTGGGAGGCGCGTTGGTCGCCGCGGGCCTCTGCCTGCTCGTCGCTAGCGATGCCGTGTCCTACGCCGCTCTGATCCCGTACGCGCTCGCGGTCGGAACGCTACAGGCGTTCGCGATCCCGTCCCGCGACACGCAGCTGTCCGACGTCGTGCAGGGAGGGATGAGCACTGCGATCGCCGGGGTGTCGGTCACGCGTCATGCGGCGCAGCTCAGCGGCTCACTGCTCGCCACGTCGATCACGTTCTTCGGCCCCGCACCGGCACTGGCTCTGCAGGCCGGACTCGTTCTCGTCGGCGCGCTCCCGGTCGCGCTCACGCCTGCCCGCGCGCACCGCGAGGACCACCCGCGCCTCGGACTGGTCGAACTTCGCGCCGGGCTCGATGAGGTCTCACACTCCCCGATCCTTCGCCCCGTGATGATGATGGCGGTCATGACCGGGATTCTCGTCGTCGGGCCGTTCATGGTCCTCCTGCCGTTGCTCGTGCGCGACCAATACGCGGGCGGCGCGACCGAGATGGGGATCCTGACCGGGATGTTCCCGCTCGGCGCCCTGGTCGGCGGCTTGTTCATCCTGCAGCGAGGCGGCATCCGCAGGAACGGACGTGCGCTCGGCTTCGGCTATCTCGCGGCGGCCGGCGCCGTCAGCCTGCTCGCCGCCGACCTTCCGTTCGCGGGGACGGTCTTCGTCGTGTTCCTCTGGGGTCTCACCGGCTCGGTATTCGTGAACACGATGCGCACTCTCTTCCAGCAACACGCCTCCGAAACCAACCGAGCGCGCGTCCTCTCCGTCTACACCCTCGGCGTACTCGGCGGCGGGCCGCTGGGAAGCCTCCTTTCCGGCTTCCTCGCCAGCGCCGTCGGCCTCCACGCCGCCCTCCTCCTGATCGGCTGCGCCACCGCCGCCACCACGCTCACCGTCCTCATCACCACGCGCCTCCGCGCGCTGTGATCCGCCGAGGACAAGACGTTCTCTAGTCCCAACCTGGACCGAAGCGGCGCACTCGTTGCGGAACCGACCCCGCCTTTTCTTGATCCAGGCTCCGAGCCGAAAAGCGCAAAGAACGTGCGGCGGACCTCCTCCGGCCGTGGGTGGAAACATGCGGAAAGAGATCGAACCCATGCATCCGCACGACTTTCCTCGGTCGAGCGCACGCTCTCACCTCGTTGCCCGAATCGGCATCACCCTGCTCACCGCGAGTTGCGGCGGGACGAGCGGGACCTCGAACGAAAGCACGACCGTCACCGACGAACCGACGGTCGAGGAACCGACAGACCCGAGCGATCCAACCGAACCGGGCATCATCGATTTTCCCCTCATCCCCGAGGCGACTTACGGCGAGACCGACGGCGTTCGGCTACGACGCGGACAACGACGAGGAGCTGATCACCGCGCTCTAACGGCTCGACACCGACCTCCGGGAGCAGTGCCCCCTGGAGTTCGCTTTCCAGCCGCAGACCCAGACGGTGGGGTTCTACACGGGGCCCGCGGGGTACGGATCGGCGGTCTGGCCACGCCACCGGCACGACAACGCGGGCTCGCGACTCTGGGGCCGTAAGCCCCGCTCGGGGGGAGAAGAGCGGTCCGCCGCCTCGTCCGCTAAGGTGTCCACGGTCCAGTTTTGATATGATGGAGGCCCACCCGCCGCGGCGCACCACGCCGCCGGACGCACCCGGGCCGCTCTTCCGTCACGACCCGGCTCGAGGCGACCCCGACAGCCCCATCCTGCGAGAACCACCCATGATTTCCACCGAAAAGCTGACCCTCGACTTTGCCGGACGCATTCTCTTCGAGAACGTCGACGCCAAGTTCGTCCCCGGCAACTGCTACGGGCTCATCGGTGCCAACGGCACCGGGAAGACGACGTTCCTGCGCTGTCTCTCGGGAGAACAGCCGACGAGCTCCGGCTCCGTGACGGTGCCCAGCGGATTGCGCGTCAGCACCCTCAAACAGAACCACTTCGAGTACGACCACGTCGAAGCCCTACAAACCGTGATCATGGGCCACACCCGCCTGCACGAAATCATGACCGAGAAAGAGGCCATCTACGCGAAGGCCGACTTCAGCGATGAGGACGGCATCCGGGCCGGCGAGCTCGAAGAGGAGTTCGGTAACCTGAACGGCTGGAACGCGGAGTCCGACGCGGGCCAGCTCCTGGGTTCGCTGGGAGTCACAGAAGACCGGCACAGTCGCGTCGTCCGCGATCTCACCGACGACGAGAAGGTCCGAGTCCTCCTCGCGCAAGCGATCTTCGGCGAACCCGACATCCTCCTGCTCGACGAGCCGACGAATCACCTCGACGTCGACTCGATCCTCTGGCTCGAAGAGTTCCTCTACGGGTTCAAGAACACGGTCATCGTCGTGTCCCACGACCGCCACTTCCTCGACCGCGTCTGCACCCACGTCGCCGACATCGACTACCAGAAGATCCAGGTTTACACGGGCAACTACACCTTCTGGTACGAGACCAGCCAGATGGCGCTCAACCAGCGCCGCCAGGCCAACCGCAAGAAGGAAGACAAGATCAAGGAGCTGAGCGCGTTCATTCAGCGCTTCAGCGCGAACGCATCCAAATCCCGCCAGGCGACGTCACGCAAGTCCCTGCTCGACAAGATCACGCTCGACGAGATCAGGCCGTCCTCCCGCAAGTACCCATGGGTGGAGTTCCCGGAGCCCGAGAAGCCGCTCGGGAAGGATGTTCTCGCCGTCAGCAAAGTCGGTCTGACCCTCGATGGCGAGACCCTGTTCGACGATCTGAGCTTCACGGTCCGTCGGGGCGAGCGCATCGCCGTCACCGGAAGCGATCTCGCCGTGAGTGCCCTAATCGAAGTCATCAGCGGCGCGCGCGAGCCCGACAGCGGCGAGGTGCAATCCGGACACACAGTCAACCTCGGTTACTTCCCCAAGGACAACGCCGAGTTCTTCGACACCGACCTAAACCTCATCCAGTGGCTTCACCAGTACACCGACCAGCAGGAAGAGAACTTCGTGCGGAGCTTCCTCGGTCGTATGCTGTTCAGCGGCGACGAAGTGCAGAAGAGCGCGCGCGTGCTCTCCGGAGGAGAAAAGGTCCGCTGCATGCTGAGCCGCCTGATGCTGCAGGCCCCCAACGTTCTCGTGCTCGACGGCCCAACGAATCACCTGGACCTCGAATCGATCACCGCGCTCAACAACGGCATGCTCAAGTTCGAAGGCTCAATGATCTTCGCGAGCCACGACGTCCAGTTCGTCGGCTCCCTCGCGACGCGCGTCCTCGAACTAGACGGTGGGAACTTCTACGATCTCGACATGACGTACGAGGAGTACCTAGCAGACGCGTCCCGACTCACCCGGCGCGGCCTGGCCGCCTGAGCCGCAAGGCGGCCCAGAAGCTACGGGGCCAGCCGTCGCGCGCCTGATCTAGAGGGCGTTCAGCTGAAATGCGCCATCGGCATTTCCCGTCGTAGACTCGTACGGGATGAATGGCGGATTCAGGACCAGCACATACGTAGGCGCTCCCACCGGAATGACGATCTCGAAGGACGTATCCGTTCCCCCCGGCCCCGACGTGATCGGTCCGACATTCCCGATCGACGTGAACAGATTCACGAGCGGATTATTGAATCCTGTCCCCTCTATCGTGACTGTCGTCGATTGACCGAGAACGAGTGGAGGACCATTCCCGGCAGCGCCACAAGAGTGGCGGCGACGCCACAGAGGAGGGATACGGGAATCTGCCGAGGAGACACGCCCCGGTGAACTCCAAAATTCGTAACGGCGTGCAGGTAACGCTGGCCGCACGACGTTGGCGCCACCGAGTGGTGCCCCCGTGGCCATCGCGCCACAGAACGTAGCGACGCGACCACGTGCCCCGAGGCGGCCACGTCCCCCGAGGCGGCCGGGCCTACGTCGCCCAGCCTAAGTACTTGAGCTCGCTGTAGGCTTCGAGCCCATAGCGACCGCCGTCGCGACCGACACCGCTCTGCTTGAATCCACCGAAGGGCGCCCAGGGATTGGGCGGAGCGCCGTTGATCTGCACGGTACCCGTGCGAATGCCCTTCGCGACGCGCTGCGCGCGCTCGGCATCCGCCGTCCACACGTAACCGTAGAGCCCGAACTCGGAATCGTTGGCGATCCGGACGGCTTCGTCCCCGTCGTCGAACGGGATCGCCGCGATGACCGGACCGAAGATCTCTTGCTGCGCGACCTCCATCCGGTTGTCGACGCTGGTCAACAATGTGGGCTCGTAGAAGAAGCCTCGTTCGCAATCCGGAGGACGGCGGCCGCCGCAGTCCGCGAAGACGATGCTCGCCGACTTTCCTCCCAGCTCGAGGAGGGTGCGCTTCATGCCCCGACCGGCCACTTCCGCTATCCGGCGACCGACGTGCGTACTTCCCGTGAACGAAATCATGTCGACGTCCGGCGACGCGACGAGCGCCTCTCCGATCTCCGGAGCCCGACCCGCGACGTAGTTCACCACCCCCGGTGGCAGGCACGCGTCGAGTTCGCGCGCGAGCTCGGCCATGCCGAGGGGGTCTTGCACGGGCGGCTTCATCACGACCGTGTTGCCCATCGCGAGCGCCGGTCCGACCTTCCCTGCGCAATTCGTGGCCGGAGTGTTCGCGGGACAAATGCACACGACGACCCCCACGGGTTCCCTACTGGTCACCACGGCCGCGGTGCGAGCGCTACTACCCGCGATGGGTTCGCGCTCGAGGGGCGGCAGAACCGTCTCGTTGCTCTCCCCTGCGAGGGCCGCGTACATTCGAAGCCGTTCGGCGGCCACCCGCACCTGTACCTGATCCGCGTGCGACCGAGTCGAACCGGTCTCCGCCATGGCAAGACGGATGAGTTCGGGCGCGCGTTTCTCGATGCGATCGGCCGCGCGCAGCAGGCAGGCACCGCGCTCCGCCCCCGACAGGGCCGGCCAAGGCCCAAACTCAAACGCCTCACGGGCCGCCCGACAGGCTGCCTGTACTTGGGCCGGCGGCGCCTCGGGCGCCGCCCCGATCGCCTCTTCGGTCGACGGATCGACGATCTCGTACGTCCCACCCTCGGCGGGCGACCACTGCCCGCCGATCAACACCTCTCTCAGGATCCACTCCATGGCCCACGACACTCCTCGCCACTGGTAGTGCCCCGCCGAGGTGTTGCGTTGCAAATCGGATCGCAATACCGGGAGCCCATGCGCGTTCGAATGAAACCCGACGAGGCCTTCGCGTTTCTCGCAGCGTCCCACACCGGAATCCTGACGACCCTGCGACGCGACGGCACCCCGATCGCGTTGCCCGTATGGTTCGCTGCGAAAGACCTGCGGATTTACGTCGCAACTCCCGCGAAAACCAAGAAGGTTCTTCGCATTCGCAACGACGACCGCGTCTCCTTCCTCACCGAGAGCGGTGAGAGGTGGGCCGAACTGAAGGCGGTCCACGTGACGGGCCGGGCACGACTCGTGGAGGACCCCGCCCTCATCGATGCGGTGGGCGGCCTGCTCGACGAGAAGTACGCCGCTTTCCGAACCACCCGTAGGTCGATGCCCAAAACCGCGCAGCGCCACTACTCCGGCGGGAGGGCGGTCATCGAGATCCTGCCGGACGAGCGCGTCCTGTCCTGGGACAACGCGAAGCTGAAGCTCGAACCCACGGCCTGAGCTCGAATCCCGCAACGAAAGAACCGCCCAGACCTGGATCCCAGGGCCCGCGACCGCCGCATCGAGGCCGTCGTTGCACTGCGCTTCAGGAACCGTTTGGCTTAACTCCAAACTCGCCTCGAAGCGGGGGAGGACGACCATGAGCCAGGAAGATCCGCAGACCGAGTCCCCAGAAAAAGAACTCGCCTTCAATCCCGATGCCCTTCGGCAGCGCTACCGCGACGAGCGCGACCGCCGTCTCCGCGCCGACGGGAACGAGCAGTACGTCGAGGTCAAAGGTCAGTTCGAGCACTATCTCGACGATCCCTACGCCGCACCGGTGGAGCGGGCCCCTCTCCACGACGAAGTCGAGGTGCTCATCATCGGCGGCGGGTTCGGCGGCCTTCTCGCCGGCACGCGCTTGCGACAGGCCGGCGTCGAGAGCCTTCGCATCATCGACCCCGCCAGCGACTTCGGCGGCACGTGGTACTGGAATCGTTACCCCGGCATCGCCTGCGACATCGAGTCCTACACGTACTTGCCGCTTCTCGAAGAAGTCGGCTACGTCCCCAAGGAGAAGTACTCCTTCGGCAAGGAGATCCTCGAGCACAGCCAGGCGATCGCCCGGAAGTTCGACCTCTACCGCGATGCTTGCTTCCAGACGCGGGTAGACGAGATCCGGTGGGAGGACGACGAAGCACGCTGGACGATCACGACGAACCGCGGTGACCGCATGAAGGCCCGCCACGTGTGCCTTGCAACCGGCCCCCTCAACCGACCGAAGCTGCCCGGCATCGTCGGCATCGAGAAGTTCGCCGGCCACTCGTTCCACGCCAGCCGTTGGGACTACGAGTACACCGGTGGCTCCTCCGAAGGCGGCCTCACGGGGCTGCGCGGCAAGCGCGTCGCCATCATCGGAACCGGAGCCACGTCGGTCCAGGTCGTGCCGCACCTCGCCGAGTTCGCCGATCAGCTCTACGTCGTCCAGCGCACGCCGTCGTCCATCGACGTGAAAGACAACCCACCGACCGACCCCGAGTGGGAGAAATCCCTGAAACCGGGCTGGCATCAGCACCGAATGGACAACTTCAACAATCTGGTTTCCGGCGTCCCCCAAGAAGAGGACCTGGTGAACGACGGCTGGACGGACCTCATCGGCAACCTGCTCGTCCGCATGCGCGAGGGCCGGGCCAACGACTTCTCTCCTGCGGGGATCGCGAAGGCCGTCGAACTCGCCGACTTCGAGAAGATGGAGGACATCCGCGCGCGCGTCGAAGCGATCATCCAGGATCCGGCGACCGCGGAGTCTCTGAAGCCGTACTACCGCCAATTCTGCAAGCGCCCATGCTTCCACAACGAGTACCTCGGCGCTTTCAACCGCCCGAACGTGAAGCTGGTCGACACCCAGGGCAACGGGGTCGAGCGCGTCACGGAGAAGGGCCTCGTCGTGGACGGCCAGGAGTACGAGGTCGACTGCATCATCTACGCGAGCGGCTTCGAGGTGGGGACCGACTACTCACGGCGCGCCGGGATGCAGCTCTACGGCCGCGGCGGGGAGAGCCTGCAGGAGAAGTGGTCGGACGGCATTCGCACCCTCCACGGAATGCACGTTCACGGTTTCCCGAACTGCTACATCATGAGCAACTCCCAGGCCGGCTTCACCGCGAGCTACCCACACCTGCTGAACGAGCAGGCGAAGCACATCGCCTACATCATCGAAGCGGTCGAGAAGAAGGGCGCTAAGAAGGTCGAGGCGTCGCCGGAGGGCGAGACCGAATGGGTCGAGACCTGCATCCGCAAGGCGCGCGACACCGGCGACTTCCTCGAGAACTGCACGCCCGGATACTACAACAACGAAGGCAAGCCGACGGAGCGAAGCGCGCAGGACGGCTTCTACGGTGGAGGCTCCGTCGAGTTCTTCCGGGTGCTCGAGACGTGGCGCGAAGACGGGGAACTCACGGGCCTGGATCTCGAGTAGACCGCCTTCCGCTCAGACCCCCGACACGCGCGCCGGTACGGTCTTGTGCCACGGCGGGCCGGCCGCGCTTCATGGCCACCCGCGCACGACCGCCGATCGTGAGGACGAGCACCTCCGCACCCTGCGGATGGATCAAGCGCGCCACCTCGAAGTGGTCGAAGTCGCCGCGAACGATCCCGCCGAACACCTTACTGTTGACCCAGAACTCCCCCGTCTTCTCCTGCGCCAGCGCGTTCGACCGACAAACGCTGCCCAGAGCAGCCAGGGACGAGCGCGAGTACGCCCCAGGGAGGTGGTTCCCCTGCCCTCCGCCTCCCTAATAGAAAATCCTGTCGCCGCCGTGTTCGTCGCGAATGGCGGCAAACTTCTGGGTGACCTCCTCGATGGCGGCTTCCCAGCTGATCTCTTCGAAACTGCTGTCGGGCTTACGATGCAGCGGCGGCGTGATGCGGTCGCGACCGTTTTGGTAGAAGTCGAGCCAGCCGGCCTTCTCGCACGCATAGCCCTTCGAGAGCGGGCGCTTCTTGTCTCCACGGATCCGTTTGAAGCTCCGCCCGTCGTCACCGCCGAACTCCACTTCGGTTCCGCAATTGCACTCACAGAGGATGCAGCCGGTCGTTTTCCATTCGGGATCTGCCGATATGCGGTCGAACAAACCACGATGGGGCCCCCGCAGCCAAGTTTCACCCGAAACCCGTGTCCAGACATCGCGTTTCAGCGGCGGCGAAAGTGTGCGGCACGGGACGAGTCGTTCCCGAGGGCATCAACGTGAGCCACGCGACCATGCGGAATACCGCCGGCGTGGGCGATAACGATTTCATGCACCACAAGGTCGAACGCACGGCAGCAGCTGGTGCCAAGGCTTCCGACAAAACTGAGGGCCGACGGCTCCCGACTACTCGGGCGAGCCCTGCTTGATCTTCTCCCAACGGAACGGCGAAGCGAGTTGTGCCGCCCAGGTCATGGGAAAGTCGGGAAGGTCGGCGATCCCGATGTCTCTCGGCGGGAGCCGATCCTCCGGCAGGAAGCGCGTGCCGAAGACGGCATCCCAGATGCTGACGGTCTGGCCGTAGTTGTGATTCGCCTCGAAGACGGTCTTCGAGTGATGCCAACGATGAAGCTCGGCCATGCTGAAGAACCAATTCAGCGCACCCAAGCGCAACTGGATGTTCGCGTGTTGGAAGATGCCGTGCACGCCGGTGACCAACGTGAACAAGCCGAGCACGAACTCCGGACACCCGAGTAGAACGAGAAGCCCATAGGACGGCACGAACGTGAGGAGCGTGTCTAACGGATGGAAGCGTCCCGCGTTGAGCCAGTAGAGGCGGGGCGCGCTGTGATGCGTTGCATGGAACCGCCACAGGCCGTCCCATTCGTGCTCCAGGCGATGCAGCCAGTAGCCAGGGATCTCGCCGATCACGAGAGCGAGGACGATCTGGAACACCAGCGGCCACGCTTCGGGCCAGACGGTCGCTCCGATCGTTCGCGAGAGAAACCCACCGAGTGCGACCCCCGCACCGATCACGATCGGCGAGGCGAGACCGACCCCGATGGTGATCGTGAGGGTATGCGCGGTGTCGACGCCGACATCCGCCCGCGGAATGTTCCAGCTTCGGTGATACGGGTGGATGTGTTCGGCGATCGCTACACAGACGACGGCGGCGACCTGACACAGCGGCACGGCGATCGCCGGAGCCATTCCACCGTTCACGAGTGCAACGGCACTCAGCACGGCACCACCCATGACGGTGGGAAAGATCCCCCACTGGAACCAGGCAGGCGCCGTCGGGTTCGGCTTCTCGGACTGGGGTTCGCTCTCGCTCATCGTCGGCCCTTTCGCACGGCACTCTACGGGACCACCGAGGGGACGACCAGCCGAGAAGAAGCGAGGGTCAGCCCTGGGATCCCTCGCCCGCCGCTTACCGCTCGCGGCAGCAGCGACGACCCGCGCTAGCCCGGGCCCGAGAGCGTCGCGAGCCTGTGCCGCTCGACCACGCCCTCCAGCGGCTCGGATGCGTCGTCGACGGTGACCATCAAGCCCCCGTCCGCGTAGACGACGACCCACTGACTTTTGCGCGTCGTGAGTTCGGCGAGCTTCGAGACTAAGTCGCCGGGGAGGCGCCAGACCTCCACCTCGTCCGCTCGGTGGATTGCGCGCTTCCCCGCCTCTTTCTGCAGGGGCCACAGATCCTTGTGCGTGACGATCGTCATCTTGTTCGCGGCCTTGCTCGCGCGGTGCATCCGGTCGGCGGACGGATGCCCCACATCGATCCAGTGCACGATGCGACCGTCGAGCTCCTTGTGCCACAACGCGGGTTCTTCGGCGTTCGACAACCCTCGGCCGAACTCGAGATCGGGTCCGTACAAGAGACAATAGGCGAGAACTCGCGTGACGAGCCGCGGCATGTCCTCCGAGGGGTGTTGCGCCACACGAAGCGACACGCTCTCAAAGACGTTCCGGTCGATGTCGGAGAGCTCGACTTGCAGGGTGTAGATCGTCGCGGTTTGCGCCATCCGGCCACCATGCTCTCAATCCAGCGGCCTGGCGAACGGCGAGGCGCGAGTGGATGCGCTCTCGGCAGCCCTCCACTACTCTTCGTCCATGAAGAAATCGCCCAACATCGCGGTCGCATTCCTGGTGAGCTTCTTCGCGAAGCTGCGATTCCCGGTTCTGTTCGTGGTGACGGCCGCGGCGTTCCTCATCGATCTCGTCGTGCCAGACCTGGTCCCGTTCGCGGACGAAATCGTCCTGGGGCTGATGACGGCTCTGCTCGGCGCACTTCGCAAGCGGCGCGAGCCGGACGATGGCGCGCTCGAGAAGCAGGACACCTGACCGGACCGCACGGCCAAGGACCACGACCGAAGATGCCCGCGCGGGATCGCGTTATCTTCAGCGACGATGATCTCGACCGTCGCAGGCCCTCTCCGCGTCGCTCTCCTCGGGATCCTGGTCACCGCCCACGCAGTCCCTGCCGCGAGCAATCTTCCCACGAACGCTTACTTCGGCAAGACGCACATGCACTCGGAGTACTCGCTCGACGCTGACGGCAGGCGCTCCCGGACACGATCAGAAATTGCTCGATGAGCTTCGCAGCCTCGACTCGTTCGAGGAACGGGAGAAGGGGTTTCTCAAGTACGTCCACAGGAACGCCCGCGGCCCCGGCGGCACCGACAATCACAGCGGGCTCGCCTCGAACGTCGCCGAAGACAACTTCATCGTCGGCAGTCACGGTGCGGCCGCCAGCACGGCCGAACGACGCCGCACCGGTGACGTCGGCGGCTGGATCAAAGGGAAGGACCGGAGCCTTGACCGGCGCCTGGGCGATCCGCGACGCGAACAGCGGCATGCTCGATCGCACCCAGATCATCAAGGGCTGGGTCGACGCCGAGGGAAAGATGCAGGAGAAGATCTTCGACGTGGCCTGGTCGGGCGGGCGGGCGGCAAGCCCGCGCCGGGCGGCAAGCTGTCGCCCGTCGGAAACACGGTGGACGCAAAGACGGCGACCGTTTCCGGCGCGATTCGGCCACTGGGCGGGCCCCGGACCCGCTCGCTCACCCTCTCAAGCGAAACCCGGTTCTCGATGATACGGATAGAGGGATCGCCGGATTCCAGCGGCGGCGTCGACACCGAAACAAGGAGATTCCAGCATGCGTGAAGCAGTCATCGTTTCGACCGCACGGACCGGGCTCGCGAAGTCCCACCGCGGCGGATTCAACAACACGGGCGGAGCCGCCATGGCCGGCCATGCCATCAAGCACTCGATCGAGCGCGCCGGTGTCGATCCCGCGGAAGTCGAAGAGGTCGTGCTTGGCTGCGGCACCCCGCAGGGGACCACGGGCAACAACATCGGCCGTGTTGCGGCACTGAAGGCCGGCTGTCCGATCACCACAAGCGGTGTCACCGTTAGTCGTCACTGCTCCTCGGGCCTGAACGCGATTGCGACCGCCGCCGGCCGGATCATCGTCGACGGTGCACCGATCGTCGTCGGCGCGGGCGTCGAGTCGATCACGCACAGCATGACCGGCCAGGGTTTCACCCTGCAGGTCGACAAGCCGCTGGCTGAGCAATACCCCGGCCTCTGGATGCCGATGATCGAAACCGCCGACATCGTCGCCGAGCGCTACAACGTCAGCCGCGAAGCGCAGGACGAGTACTCGCTTGAGAGCCAACGGCGCACCGCAGCCGCCCAGGAAGCGAATCTCTACGCCGACGAGATCGTTTCGATGGCGACGACCATGATCGTGAAAAACAAGGAAACCGGCGAGACCTCGACGGTCGACTACACGGTAGACAAGGACGAGTGTAACCGCCCGAGCACGACGCTCGAAGGCCTATCCGGTCTGAAGCCGATCCGCGGCGAAGATCACTTCATCACCGCCGGGAACGCGTCGCAGCTTTCCGACGGCGCAGCGTCCGTCGTGATGATGGAAGCCGGCGAGGCCAGCAAACGGAACCTCGAGCCGCTCGGCGCTTTCCGCGGCTTCGCCGCCGCCGGTTGCAAACCCGACGAAATGGGCATCGGCCCGGTCTACGCCGTCCCCCGCCTCCTCGAGCGCGCGGGCCTCAAGGTCGACGACATCGACCTCTGGGAACTCAATGAGGCGTTCGCGAGTCAGTGCCTCTACTCGCGGG
The DNA here is from genome assembly GCA_029243485.1 of Candidatus Binatia bacterium. Taxonomy (NCBI): domain Bacteria; phylum Candidatus Binatota; class Binatia (SeqCode); species Binatia bacterium. The sequence goes on from JAQWRY010000011.1 coordinate 42,968, forward strand.
ACACGCTAGGCATCGACCCCGAGAAGTACAACGTGAACGGCGGCTCGATCTCGGTCGGCCACCCCTTCGGGATGACGGGCGCGCGCTGCGTCGGTCACCTTCTGCTCGAGGGCAAGCGCCGCAAGGCCAAGTGGGGCGTGGTCACAATGTGCATCGGCGGCGGCCAGGGCGCAGCCGGGCTCTTCGAGATCTTCTAGTCTCGGCTCACACCACCGCTCGAAAGGGGCGCGGCGCGTACGAGAGCGCCGCGCCCTTTTTCGTTCGGGCCCCGTACCTCCCGCGGGAGGCCTGGGCGATTCAGCTGCCGATCCTCGATGCGGCGGGGCGGCTCGCCGACCGGTTCAGCCGCCGACGGATCTGTCTTGCGGACATCGGTCGCGCCGTCGTATCGAGCCTCGCGACTGCCTGCGCGTGGGACGCCCCCTCTCTTCCCCTCGGCGAGGGAACCCACGAGATGATCGATCTGATTCGCTCTCGGGTCCCACCTCCCGGCGGCGCCCTGCTGGGCTACATCCGCTCGTTCCCGAGCGACACCCCGCACGCCCCGACCCCGCAGCTCGTGCCTTGCGCTAGGCCTCCGACGCCACGCCGTAGTGCGCGACGTACTCCGCGTACGTGCTTCGGACCTGCTCCTCGTCGAGACCGTATTCGCCGAGGCTGTACTCATGCTTGCCGAACTTGCCATGCGGCTTGTCTCGTAGATACCCACGCACCGCGTCCTCGTGCCCGCCGGGCCAATCGAGCCCCGCGCCTTCGTAGATCTTGCGGAGCGCGACGGCTGGATCGCCGATCAGGTCGAGATAGTGACTATCTACGAACTGCCCATCGGGCAGCGTCCCGTCGATACGCAGAGAGCGAACGTGGTTCAGCATGAACGAGAACCCGTGCAGCCCGATCTGTCCCTCGGCGATACGGTCGACCACGTCGGAACGAAGCCAGTGGATCAGCCCCGTCGTACTCGCGGCGGAACCGACGAACTTGATCGGATCGCGGTGCGTGTGAACGATGACGGCATCGGGATACTCGTCCATCAGGGCTTCCATCGTCGCGAGGTGGCCGGGTGACTTGAGCAGCCATCGTCTGGGATTCGATCCGTGTTGAAGCGTCTGGAGAAAGCGACGGTGCTCGCGGTAGGTTCGCGCCCCGAGGTCCGGTTGCGTGCCGGCCCACGCATCAAACGACGGCGTCGCGTAGTGCATCGCCCAGTAGACAGAGCCGAAGTCGAGAGCCATGAAGTGCACACATTCGCAGGGAAGATCACTGCGCAGCTCGTGCAGGGTCATCAGCTCCGGCTGGATGTCGGCCCAGAGCTCCTGCTCGGCCTCGGCCATCTCCATCGCAGCGCCGGCATCCGTAGCGGCGCCGTGCGGGAGCGGGTGATGGGCCTCCCACGCAATCGGCGCGCGGAGATTCGAATCGAGGGCCAGCAACTCGAGCAGAATCGACGTACCCGTCCGCGGGGCACCGAGGATGAAGACCGGGCGCTCGATCGGCTCGTCGAGGATTTCGGGTTTCTCGGCCCATAACGCGCGCAGTCGCAAACGCGTCTGCAGCACCCGGAGCGCCTCGGCACGACAGAGGAGCCGACCGACGAGGTTGAGGTTCGACTCGCGGTCGACCGATTCGATCCGCCGACGAAACGTCTCCTCGAAGAGCGCATCACCGACATCGTACAGCCCGGTGGCCTCCCGCGCCGACGCCAGCAACTCCTCGGGCAGAAGGGGAATGACGTGGGCGGCACCGCCGACGGCCGGGCCGAACTGATTCAAACGTCGGACCCAATCCGGGCGCTCTAGGTAAGGTTTCATCAACTGGACTCCTCTGCGAGGCACCATACTTCGCAGGGCGGCTCCCCACCATGACTCTCGCAACGCTGGAACGTTCTCGGCCTCTGGTCTAGACCGAGACGAGAGGACAGGCCGATTGTGGCACCCAGATGATCCTCTGCGCCCCCAAGACAGGAGCTTGATCGATGCAGTTCTGGCGCTTCCTCATCCCCCCAGCCCTCGGCTTCACCCTGCGCAACGGCGGCCACATGCTCTACGACAGGGTCACCGGGGCCCCTCCTATCCCGTTGCGCGTACGGGACTACCTCGCGGAACACGCCGCTTCGGGAGACCCCGCCGACGTCCTGCGGTTGATGGACCGATTCGCACGCGAAGAGCGCTTCCTCATGAACGTAGGTCCGGACAAGGGGCCACTCGTTCGCGAAGTGCTGGACAAGCTTCCCGAGCAGGCGAGAATTCTCGAGCTCGGCGCGTTCTGTGGGTACTCGTCGATCCTCCTCGCCGTGACGCTCGGACCCGCAGGACGGATCGTCTCGGTAGAGAAGTCACGCAGCGCGACCGAAGCAACGCGCGCGAACATCGAGCTCGCCGGGCTCTCCGATCGGATCGAGGTGATCCACGGCGCTTCGACCGAGCAGATCCCGACGCTCCAGGGGCCCTTCCACCTCGTGTTCCTCGACCACTGGAAAGACCTGTACCGCGGCGATCTCGAGTTGCTCGAGAAATCCGGCCAACTGCGCCCCGGCAGCATCGTGGTGGCCGATAACGTCGGCGAGGTCTTCGGCGCCGCCGACTACCTAGAGTACGTTCGGAACTGCGGGCGCTACGATTCCGAGAACCGCCCCGCGACGATCGAGTACACACAGATCCCGGATGCGGTCGAAATCTCGGTCTACCGCGGCCCGTAGGCGCCCCCAGCGAAATGATGGCTCCGAGAGGCCAAGCTATGGTAGGCGTCCCCGCTGTGGCGCCAATCACAGAGTGCGCGTTCTACGTCGATGGGCAGTGGGTCGAGGACGCGGGGGTCGAGCAGCTCGAATCCGTTCTTCTGAACGACGTTCGCTCGGCCAACGACTTCGTCTGGGTATCGGTCGATCAGCCGGACCACGAGAGCCTCGAATCCCTCCAACGAAATCTGCACCTCCACGAGTTGGAGGTCGAAGACATGGAGTCCGCCCACCAGCGGCCGAAGCTCGAGGAGTACGATCACAGCCTGCTCCTCGTCCTCCGCACCGGCGGGTGGAATGCGTCCGCGGCGGAGGTGGAGCTCGGAGAGACCCACATCGCGGTCGGGCCGCAGCACGTGCTCACCGTGCACCACGGCTCCAGTCCCGCCGGCTCGACGTTCCGCGCGCGATGCCAACACGTCCCCAGCCACCCCGAGCGCGGGCCGATGTACGCGCTTCACGTGGTCTTCGACACAGTCGTCGACGAGTGGGTCCCGGTGATCGATGCACTCGAGGAACTGGTCGAGGCACTCGAAGAACGACTGCTCGCCGACGAAGTCGATCAGGAGCTCATCCGGGAGGTCTACGCCGCACGCGCGTCGGTCGCGTCGGCCCGTCGCGCCGTCGCGCCCCTCATCGAGATCACCAACCGACTGACCCTCGCGCGCGGCGAGCTCGTGCCCGCTACGCTGCGACCGTACTTCCGCGACGTCCATGACCACGTGCTAAGGCTGAACGACCGACTCGACGATCTCCGCGAACTTACGGGCGCCGCCGTCCAAACCCACGTAGCTCTCGTTTCCCTCCGCCAGAACGACATTACGAAGAAGCTCGCCTCCTGGGCCGCGATCATCGCCGTGCCGACGATGGTCGCCGGTATTTACGGAATGAACTTCGACCACCTACCCGGGCTCAATTCGGCGGCTGTCCTGGCCGCTGTGTCCACGGTGACACTCAGCTTGTGCGCGGGGCTCTTCGCGCGATTCCGACACGTCGGCTGGTTGTGACCGACCGGCCCCGACACCCCGGGCTGCGTAGCCCGAAGGATCCGACATGACCTCGATCGCGTGCTCTCCCGTCTGACCGCACGCGCATTACGTCGTTTCACCGAGATCGAAGTTCATGACTACGCAAAATCTTCTGCACCTCTCGGGCGAGTAAGGCGTCGTGGAACTTGCCGCTCGGAGGCATCCTCGTCCTCGGAGTACAGCGGTCGAACGGGCAATACTTCGGCGCGCCGAGTGAAAACACCAGTGTCCTCCCGGGAGACGTGTTCATCCTCTACGGCCGCGCTGCTCGGCTCTCGAAGATCGACGTTCGCCGTGCCGACGACGCCGGGCTCTGTGTCCGCCTGGAAGGGGCCCGCGAACAGCGCGAATCGCTCGCCGAAGGGACGCGCCTCGACGCACTGACGCCCGCGTAAACGTCTCCGAGTCCGCTACGTCGGGACCGCGAACACACTCTCCCGAAACGAGTCCTCGAAGTATTTCGCCTCCACGGCTTCCGGCCCCACCATCACCGAGATCAGAGGCATCATGCACAACGGGTCGTCGCGGATGCGCTCGATCGCGCACCGCCGTCGTTCCAGATCCTCGAGCCCGAAACGAGCGTTCAAGGCCGTTGCGAACAGCGCAGCAGCCCGCAGTCGACGCATCCGTTCGCGACGCTCCTCCGCGTACGGTGCGAAAACCTCAGAGCGCCAGTCGTGATCCTCGAGCAGAAGTTCCCCGAGAATCCTCGCATCGCGCATCGTGACCGAGACACCCTGACCGTTGATCGGGTCGTTGTAACCGGCGGCGTCTCCCATGAGCACCGCGCCCGGCACGTACGGCGGGCCCTCGAGCCACGAGTCGCTGCTCGGATACGAGCGACACGGGCCGATCGGGTGCGCCCCCGCGATCGCACCGCTGAGGGGCACGCACGGCATGTCGAACGCCGCGAGCATCCGCTCGGCTCCACCCTCTCCTCCGAAGCGTCCGCGCTCGGCCGCGTCGTAGTCTGCGTAGAGCCGGATCTTGCCACCGCCCTGGGGGAAGATGAGATAGTTGATGTCGCCGACCTTGCCACCCGCCTGCAAATCATCGGGCCAGCCGTTCGCGCCGTCGATCAACAGGCCGGCGATCAGATGATCGACCGGATCTTCCACCAATTCGAGTCCGAGTTGCCGACGTACCGTCGAGGACCTCCCGTCCGCGCCGACGATGAGGCGGCACGAGACTTCGCGATCCTCACTCTCGTGGGTGAAACGGACGCGTGGCTGCTCGCCAGCCGTGACCTGGACCGCCGTCACTCCCCGCAGAAACTCGGCGCCCGCTTCGACCGCCTGTTCTAGTGCCTCGTTTTGCAGCGTGACATGTTCGAGGCAGAGTGGTCCCGGAATGCCGGGCACGAGCGCTCCGATCGGCAGCGGGTTTTCGGCCGCCATCTCGGGAGGCACCATCTCGTCGAAGGCAATGTGCCGCGCGAGGTGATGGCCCCCCGCAGCCACGAACCGATCGTAGAGGCCCACGCGCTTCACCTCGGCCACTCCCCACGGGGCGATCCACTCGCCGCGGACCCGATCGACGAACTCGGTCTCGCGCTCCACGATCAAGACTTCGAGACCGGCGCGCGCGAGCACGCCTCCGAGGGCCGTCCCCCCCACACCACCACCGACGATCACCAGGTCATAGGCCTGCATGCTTCGACTCCCCCATGCCCCGGAATCCGCGGCCAGCCTATTGTAGCGTGACGAGGGCTCGCATCACACCGGTTCCGGCCGAAAGGAAGCCGAGAGCCCTCCCCGCGACGGTCCCGGTTCGGGTGCGGCCGTCGCGCATCGCGTGCGCAGGAGTGGAAGACGTGACGGGAAGCTCACCGGGCGAGAAGCCGCGCGTCGGAGTCGTCATGGAGCACTGCTCTTCGCAACGCCCAGGCCAGGCCCGTCCGCTCAGAAAGTCAGCTGATCTGAAAGCGCTTTTTGCGAGCCGACCGCGGCCGCGTCGACCCTCGTTTAACTTCCGGAGAGAGCCACATTTGCCCCCGTTCACCACCGCTGTGCTAGACTAGGCCCCATCATGCAGACCGGACAGACGATCCGCGGGGCAACCCATTTGGCTTTCGATGCCGTCGAACAGGTCACACACATCGTCGAAGGGATGTACCGCAACATCTCCGCGGCACCGCTCCCGTTCGGCGCGGAACCCGAGGGACCGGCCCGCGGCATCGCCGGTCTCGTTCACGAAATCATCCGGCGTGTGAACGGCGGCGTCCGCGAGATCTCCGAGCTCGCCCTCGCCCCCCTGTCGAGCCACTTGGACGGGTTCTTTCCTCCCGGCCCGCAGCGGGAGGCGGTCGCAGCCTTGCTGAACGGCGTGTGCGGCGATCACCTCGAACGGACCGAGAACCCTCTCGCGATTCCCCTCCAGTTCCGCACCTTCCACGAAAAAGATGCGGAGCCGGTGGACCTGCGCGCCGCCGTAGAACCCGGCTCGCCCTTCCAACCATCGAGCCGCGTCCTCGTCCTCGCGCACGGCCTGTGCATGAACGACCGGCACTGGACCTGGGAGGGCCACGATCACGGCCAGATGCTCGCCGAGCGATTCGGCTACACACCCGTCTACCTTCGCTACAACTCGGGACGACACGTATCCGCAAACGGGCGCGCACTCTCCTCGGCGCTCGCAGAGCTTTTGGACACTTGGCCAACCGAGATCGAATCCATCACGCTCCTCGGATTCAGCATGGGCGGACTCGTCACGCGCGCGGCCCTCCAGGTCGGAGAAGAAGAGAAGAACGCCTGGGTCTCGCACGTCGACAAGGCCGTGTACGTCGGCACACCGCATCACGGTGCCGCTCTCGAACGCGGCGGCTTCCATCTTCAGCGCGTCGCCGGCTTCAGTCCCTACACCGCGCCGCTCGCGGCGCTGGGCCGGATTCGCAGCGACGGCATCACCGACCTACGGCACGGGAACATCCGCGCCGAGGACTGGCATCATCATGACCCGCACGAGGACAACGCGGACCATCGGCGCCCGTCACCGCTGGCCGAGGGCATCGCCCATTACGCGATCGCCGGCACGTTGTCTGAGGAGAAGAGTCAGCCAGCCGATAGACTCCTCGGTGATGGGCTCGTGCACCCAGAGAGCGGGCTCGGCCGACACGCCGACCCGGAGAAGACGCTCCGGTTCCCAGCCGAGCATGTGCGGATCGTCTACGGCCGGGCCCACCTCGGCCTGCTGCACGATCCCGAGGTCGCGCAAACCCTCCGCACTTGGCTCACGCGCTAGTTCACCGCACCAGTCACTTCAGGACGGTCAGGACGGTCAGGACGCCGCCGTCATCCTCTGGCCGTGGCCGGGTCCGAACACGTCCATGTAGAAGGAAACTGCGGCACCGCCCTGTCTCTTGGCGCGATCCAGTGCGAAACCGGCGCTTCGCAACAGAGCTCCGAGTTCCGTGCCGTCCGACGGGAAGAGCGCAGCCCCGATGCTCACGGTACTCACGATCTCTCGGTCGGCGACGATCAGCGGCGTCGCGATGGCGTCGAGCAGGCGAGCGGAGACCACCCCGGCCTCCTGAGCATCCACCACGTCTTCGAGCAGAATACCAAAGTCGTCTCCGCCCAACCGGGCGACCACATCGTACGGGCGGACCGAATTCCGCAGCTGCGTCGCGACGTGCTGAAGGAGAATATCTCCCGTGTCGTTGCCATACGCGTCGTTGACGGCCTTGAACGAATCGAGATCCACCAGCAGCAGAGCGCCCGACGTCTGGTTGCGATCGCTGCGCGCGAGCGTCTGTAGGACGCGGTCCCGAAACACGGCGCGGTTGACGAGGCCCGTGAGAGGATCGTTGCGCGAAAGGAAGGCAAGCCGTGCCGCAGCATCGACGCGCTCGATCGCCCAAAGGACCGAGCGCGCAAGGAGTTCACCGGAGCGGTGATTCTCTTCGACGTAGTCCTCCGCGCCTTCACCGATGACAAGACTCGCGAGATCGCGCTCCTCTCGCGTGCAGAGCAGGACCACGGGCAGCATCGGCGCGAGGTCCTTCAGATTCGCGAGCTCCGGCACGTCATGGCCGCCCGCGAGGTGGTATTCTAGGAGCACTGCGTCGAACGACTCCTGTGCGAACTGCTCGACACCCGCGCCGACGCTATCGACGCATGTAACCTCGAAGCTCTCGCGCTCGACTCCGCGCAAGAGATCCTCAATCTGCGAGGCATCCGTCTCGCTGTCCTCGATGAGCAATACCTTGATCATGACGCTCCTGTGGTTCCGGGCCGAAAATCCCGTCGGCCTCATGGAACGGATCGGCGAACTCCGCCGGTCCCTTGAGGGCACCCGCCCGATCCTGGGAGCGATTCTTTGACGAACGCTATGGCGTCTAGTGCCGAGCAGGCGGTGGGACCATGAAGGTTTTGCCCCTCGGCCGCGAGCGGCCCACGCACCATGTAGAAACCTGTGTCCCAGCGGACGAGCGTTTCAAACCGCGACTCGCAGTGCGCGAGGAGCTCCTCCATCAGACATCGAAGTGTCCCTTGCGGCGTTCGGGGTCGAGAGTGCGGGCTCCGTGCACCCCGCCGAGCCGAAGCGCCCCCCTGCGCGGCGCCGCGATCCCGACGAACCACCCAAGGCACCCCCGACCCCAAGCCGATTCTCGGCGGTCCGTGATTCCGCGCGAGGGCTCAGAGCTCGCGGCGGGGACCGCCCATCGTTCCGGGCCAGCGAGAACTTCCGATCGTATCGACGAAGGGCCAGAAGCCGTCTGGATCGAGCGCGCCTTCTTGCGTGATGTCGCGCGCCGTCGGCATCGCCGTCCATAGGTACGCGGACGCGTCACCCTTCATCGGGAGCAGGGTCGCGATCGGGTCCCACGGGCTTTGGATCAGATTCAATTTGCCCTGGACGTTCTCGCGGCGCACCGGCTGGTACGTGGTCTTCACCATCACGACTCGCGGAGGGAGATCATACGCCTTCTCGGCGCCACCCACGGCGCGCGAGACCTTGACCCACCACTCGTTCTCCTCGTGCGAGGCAGGGAGGTCTACGACCTCGCCCGTCTTCCCGCTGAACTCGACGAACGTGTAGCCCTGATGCGAGCACCGCGCGGTCACGTTGTCGCCCATGCGATAGTAGTCGATGTCGCACGGGAACTTCGGCTGCCCGTTCATGTCCTTGCTGATGTAGATCGCGGCTTCCTGATCGATGCCGTAGCCCAGCGTGTAGACGCCGGGCGTCCCGCGATAGTCGGCGTCGACAGCGATCACGATGCCGAACTCCGGCTCGTCGGGAACCGGGTAGCAATAGATCGACAGGTGGACGGTCGGCTCTTTACCCGGGTCGATGCCCGGGGGGAGGAGCGCGGCAATCCGAGCCGGGTCGGCCAGGTAGTCGATCTTGAGAATCGGCCAACCCATGATGTCGCCTGGGTTGATGCGGAGGTCTTTCTCGTCGGTGGCCATTGCTCATCTTCTCTTTTTCGATTCGGTCCGTGCAAGTCCTACGACACTTGCCCTGCCCGTTTCCGACGCGTTAGCGTGCCAGAGCAGCCCAGTTTTCGACCTCGGAGGAGCCCATGTCCACTGTTTCTGCATCAGACGGCGTCGCAAGCCTCGGCCTGCCCCCGGTCGACCAGGTCGGCTTCGTCGTAAAATCTCTTGCGGAGGCCCGAGAGCGGTACGAGGCCCTGTTCGGCCCGTTCACCGAGATCGACGGATCCGTTCAGGAGGCCGAGTACCGCGGGCGGATCGCCGATGTGAAACTAGCCATCCTCTTCGGCCGCTCGGGCGATCTCGAGATCGAATTCATCGAGTGGCAAGACGGCGAGAGCCCACACCGGGAGTTCATCGACACGGGACGCGAAGGCATGCACCACCTGCGCTACCGGGTCGACGACGTCGAAAGCTGGATCGCAAAGCTCGGAACCGTGGGCTACCGGGCGATCTGGTACAAGAAACTCTCGCCGGAGATCGCATTCTCATACCTCGAGCGCGAAGGGGATGCTCTTCTGATCGAGCTCCTGCAGATGCCGTAAGGCACGCATTTGAAGACTCTCCTTCCGATCATCGCCGGCGCGCTCCTTCTGGCGTTCGCTCCGCCGGCACTCGCAGAGGGGCCGATCCAGAAATTCCACCAGGATCTGGAGGGGGCGAGTCGGAGTGATGCCTGGCAGAAGCACCTCCCGTTCTTCGGAAACGAGTTCCGCGAACGCGGCCTGTTCCCGCCCTTCGGGCTATCCTTCGTCACGAGCGCATTCGAGCAGGACGTCTTGGTGGACAACATCACGATCGGCCGCCAATCGTTCGGGGAGGACCTGCGGGTCCCGACGTCCCCCCAGAAGACCCTCGATCTCTTTCTGCGCGCGGACGTGTTCGTGCTCCCGTTCTTGTCCGTCTACGGATTGGCGGGCTACTCCAAAATAGAGAGTACGACACTGATCGTCGCGAGGCCATTCCAGATTGACAGCTCCGTCAGGAGCGAATTCGAAGGCTCGCTCTGCGGAGCCGGTGGTGCCATCCCGCTGCGCTACGAGAACCACTTTCTCTTCTTCGACGTAGCGGTGACTTTCGCGGACACGGGCGCACGCAGTTGAACCTGGGCCTGATGTTTCGGTTCTGATGAATACGATCACCACCTTCGTCACCGACTGGTACGTGCTGGCGGTGCCCGTGATCCTCCTGGTGATCATGATCTGCATGGGGATGGAGCTCACGACCCGCGACTTCCGACGGGTCGTGGAATTCCCGCGCGCCACTCTCGTCGGCCTTCTCGGGCAGATGATCATTCTGCCCGTCGCAGCGCTCGCATTCGCGCACGCGCCGGGCCTCTCGCCGGAAGTCGCGATCGGCATCATGATCATCGCGGCTTGCCCCGGCGGCGCGACCTCCAACGTCTTCAGCTACCTCGGCCGAGCAAACATCGCGCTCTCGGTCACGCTGACGTCGTTCTCGAGCGTGCTCTGCTTCCTCACTATTCCGTTCTGGATCAATCTCGCGATCGACACGTTCGGGGCGGGAATCGACGGCACCGAGACGATTCGACTGCCGGTCGGGCGCACGGTGGTCCAGCTCTTCGTCGTGACGCTCCTTCCCCTGGGGATCGGCATGGGGATCCGAGCGCGATGGCCCGACTTAACCGAGCGCGTTCGCGGGCCTCTGCGTCAGACGATGGCCGTTCTGATGGGCGCGGCACTCTTCCTCATCGTGGGCAGCGAGTGGGACACGGTGTTCCAACACTTCCAGGCGTCGGCCGGGGCCGCTCTCCTTCTCGTCTCGGCCATGCTGGTGATCGCATACCTTCTCGCTCGCGCGTCACGGCTGGACGGGACGGACGCCTTTACGATCTCGATCGAGGTCGGCCTGCAGAATGGTGCACTCGCGACGATGATCATCGTCTCACTCCTCGCCCGCCCTGAGCTAATCGTGTTCCCGGGGACGTACGCGGTGCTGTCGCTCCTGCCCGTCGCGCTCTGGACGGTCGTCATGCGGCGTCGGGTCGGCGGGGAGGAGCCTTCTAGCGCAGAGACGTAGTCCGACTCGAAGACCGGGCCGCAGCGCAAGACGGCGGGGCCCGGGTGTTCGACGCGCTTCAGGAACAGCCGTACTCGAGCGATGATGCACTGGATCGATGCCACCCCCTGGGCGCGCTCGAATCGGTCCGGCAATGCGCCGCCCTGGTGAACGCCCAGAACACCCGGGCCCGGGAGTTCCTCGAGACGCGACGCTGAGCCGTTCCGCTGGGAACCGTGCCTCTACTTCTCCGGTCCGAATCCGGTGAAAGGGTCAGGCTTCGTCGTCTTGGCCGAGGACCCAGCGTTTCACGGCAAGGCCGCCGAACATCGTGAAGACCCGGATCTCGAGCGGCTCCTCGAACAGGTCGGTCACGTTGTCCTCCTCATCGTCGCCCCGGTCACCAAGGCGCGAGTCCGCGTCGGCGAGCTGCCGGGGCTCGATCGTCTTTCCGCCGAAGAGGCTAATGCCGCTCAGCCGCACGACCTGCCGTGGATGGACCTTGACCGTGAAACCGCCGAAAATCGCGATGGCGGTGATGTCGAGCGCGGGCGCCACCGGGCCCGCGGAGAAATCGATCTCCCCGCCCCCGAACAACGCTAAGGCCGTCACCGGCTCGCAGGGGTCGAGGTCTGCACCGTCGACGGAACTCGCTCCAAAAATCGCCAGGCTGAACACGGGTCAACCCTAGCCACGATCCGCTTCGGATGGAAAGGCCCAGCCCGCTGCGTGGATCATTCCCTCCGCGCCCCAAATGGGATTGGGTGCGGCTCAAGCGCCATGTCCGACACCCCGCAACTCCAGACGTCGCCCGCCTACCGCAACTACGTCCTCGGCGTTCTGCTGGTGATGTACGTCTTCAACTACCTCGACCGGTACGTGCTCACGCAGATGATCGGACCGATCAAGGAGGACCTCGGCGTCTCCGATACGATGATCGGGTTCCTGATCGGCCCCGCGTTCGCGTTGTTCTACACTCTGTGTGGCGTCCCCGTCGCGCGACTGGCGGATGTCCACTCTCGTCGGTCGATCATCGCCGCAGGGCTGGTCGTGTGGAGCTTGTTCACAGCGGCCTCGGGTTTGGCACGTAGTGCGTTCCAACTCGCGGTCACCCGTGTCCTAGTCGGAGTGGGCGAAGCAGCCGGGGCGGCGCCGGCTCACTCGCTCCTCTCCGACTACTTCCCACCCGAGCGGCGCGCGACGGCACTGTCGGTGTTCCAGGGCGGCGTGCCGCTGGGAAGCATGCTGGGGCTGCTCATCGGTGGATTTCTCGTCGACGCGATCGGTTGGCGGTCGACGCTCGTCGCGGTCGGCCTTCCCGGGATTCTCGTTGCGATCGTCCTGCGGCTCACCGTGCGTGAACCGGAACGGGGGGCTCTGGACCCGGACGCTCCGGCGGTGGTGGAACGCGTGGGGTTTTTCGAGGTGGCACGAACGCTCGCGCGGAAACCCACTTTCTGGGGGGTGGCGCTCGGCGCCGGCATCGCGTCGTTCGCCGGCACCGGGTTCGGGTTCTGGATGCCGGCATTCCTCGAACGGGTGCATGGTATGAGCCGACTCGAGATCGGGCTGCGGTTCGGCATCATTAGCAACGTAGCCGGGATGGTGGGCCTGGTCGTCTGCGCGCGCATCACGGATGCACTCGGGCGGCGGGACCTGCGCTGGTACCCATTCGCGGGCGCACTCTCGATCCTGATGATGCTGCCGTTCCTCGGCCTCACCCTGCTGTGGCCGGACGGGCGCGAGGCGATCTACTTCATGATTCCGTCCGGGCTGGTCGGAGGCGCCTGGGCCCCGATCGCGTTCTCGATGGGCCAGAACATCGCCCCACCCCATATGCGGGCGACGGCGGCATCACTGATCATTCTGGCCATCACCCTGCTGGGCCAAGGCCTGGGGCCGCTCGCGGTGGGATACGCGAATGATGTGCTCGCGGCGCAGTACGGCGAGATGGCGATCCGCTGGTCGCTGCTCGGGGTGCTGTCGACTTGCGGGGTCGGGGCAGTGATCTTCGCCCTCACGGCCCGCACCATCGACCGCGACTACCTCCATTGAAAACGCACCCGGAACCTTCTCATCCAGCGAGCGAGTAATCCCTGGTCTTCCGGCGACGGAAATGATCACGATGACGATACGGACGCAGTACCGAATCGGGAGCCAACGATGCCGACACCAACTTTCGATCAACTCAAGACCTGGGCAAGACGCTACGTCGAACTCTGGAACGCCGGCGACAAAGACGCCTGGGTGGAAAACTGGCGGAGCGTCGCGCCGGGAAAGTTCCGAATGCTCGACCCAGTCGGAACACCCCAAAAGGTGGGCTTCGCCGCCTGCGCCCTCGAGCCGTGGGATCTGTTCCAGCAACGCGTTCGCTTCAAGATCGCGGACGGTTGCCTGTTCATCAACGGCAACGAGGTCGCGTGGCTCCTCGAGAACCACCTGACCGTCGACGGAAAAGAAGTGGTGGGGCGCAGCATCGAGACCTACCGATTCGAGGAGGACGGTTCGGTAGTGGTGCGGACGTACTACAAGGTGCCTCCCCGAGCGAAGAATGAACTCGGGGAGATGTTCCAGGAGTACCTGCCCGAGTAGGCACGAGAACATCCATCCGACTTGTCCGCGACTGCGGGCCTGTCTGGAATCGATGCTCGCCTCCCTGTAGGTACAGCCAAAAGGGGAGGCCCATGCTGTGGATTCCGAGAGTAGATACCCGCCGAACTACGAGAGTCGCGGTTGGATGTGCAGTGACCTTGGTCGCGAGCGGGTGCAGTCTACTCCTCACGTCGAAGAGCCACGTCGACCCTGCAACCGCCGGGCCCGACTACGCGGTTCAGGGCGAGTACGTGAGCGAGAACCCGCCGTTCGGAGCACAAGTCGTCGCCCGAGGACACGGCGACTTCGAGGCGGTCTTGTATCGCGGTGGCCTCCCGGGAGCCGGATGGGACCGTAGTCCCCGCATCGCCCTTGAGGGCGAACGGGAAGACGGCCGGCTCGATCTCACCGGCGGCGCGACTCTTGCCCTCGAGAACGATTCGCTCGTCGGCACCGGACCGGATGGAGAAGCGCTCGCTCTGATCAAGATAGAACGTGAGAGCCCAACCCTTCGCCAACCTCCGCCGCCTGGCGCGCGCGTCGTGTTTGACGGCAGCGGGACCGAGGACGTCGACGGCACGATGAACAACCAGGGGCTCCTACTCGCGGGGGCAGAAAGCAGAAGGAGCTTTCGCGACTTCAAGCTTCATCTGGAGTTCCGCACACCCTTCACGCCCGACGGCGATGGCCAGTTCCGCGGCAACAGCGGCGTCTACCTGCAGGACCGATACGAGGTGCAAGTCCTCGACTCGTTCGGTCTCCCTGAGAAGGACAACGACTGCGGCGGAATCTACCAGGTGAGCCCGCCAGCCGTGAACATGTCGTTCCCGCCTCTGCGCTGGCAGACGTACGACATCGATTTCACCGCAGCCCGGTGGGATGCCGAGGGCAACAAAACCGCCCCGGCGCGCGTCACCGTGCGGCACAACGGCGTCGTGATCCAGGACGACACGGAGATACCCGGCCCGACCGGCGGCGGCGCAGGAGAAGCCGACACGCCTGGCCCGATTCACCTCCAGGACCACTGGGATCCGGTCACGTACCGCAACGTATGGGTCCTTCCCAAGTAGCTGCACCTAGGAGATCCCTTTCTCCTAGAAGGTTCCTGCTGCTTCCTCGGGACGTCAGTCGACGTGGCCGGCGAGGTAACCCCAGTCGAATCCTTCCTTGAGGATCAACTTGCTCCGCATCATTCGCGGTGCGTCCCCTCCACGATGACCGTCACACCCCCACCGGGTCGCATCGGCGCCAAGAAGGAGAACATCCAAACAGCAGCGCAGCCTTCGCGATGAGGCGTGATCGGGTTGTCCCAGCGCCAGGTCTTCCGCAGGACATTGCATGTGTCGGCGTTCGGGAAGGTGAACAGCACGCTTCCCCAGTGTTCCGGCCCAGCGCCTCCCAACTCCCGAGGAGGCAATCGAGGCCGTAGCCGTCGCAGAGCTCTCGCCAGATCGACTCTCTCTGCTCGGCGGCCAGGGGCTCCCCGAAACCCCGCTCCAGCAGCACGAACCCCCGGTCGTGAAACTGCTCGATCTGCTGCGCGGACAGAACCGACATCACCCCTTGGCTCTGGCTAATCCAGCCCGCCGGATCGAGGTAGCGGACACTTGGTGCTAGGACGCGGTCATGAAGTTCGGATTGATGTTCGCCAACGTCGGGCCCTTCGGGCAGCCGGAGATGCTCACCTCGTTCTCGCAGGCTGCCGAGGCCGCCGGAATCGAATCCCTCTGGACGGTCGAGCATGTCGCCGTCCCCGTCGGATACGAATCGACGTATCCGTACAGTCCGGACGGAAAGATGCCGGGCCCCGAGAACTCGCCGATCCCCGACCCCATGTTGCCTCTGGCGTTCGCAGCCGCGGTGACGAAGAAGATCAAGTTCGGAACCGGCATCTTGATCCTTCCTCAGCGGCATCCGATCTACGTGGCCAAAGAAGCGGCCACACTCGATCAGCTATCGAGTGGACGGTTCATGCTCGGCATCGGGATTGGGTGGCTCGCCGAGGAGTTTGCCGCTCTTGGCGTCCCCTTCGAAGATCGCGCCTCGCGCACTCGAGAGTGTGTCGACGCGATCCGCACGCTTTGGAAGGACGGTGCGCACGCGTACGACGGCAAATTCTTCCGTTGGCCTGCGATCGAGTCGAACCCGAAGCCCGTGCAAGCGGGCGGCGTGCCCATCGTCGTCGGAGGACATACCGACATCTCAGCCAAGCGGGCAGCTCGGTACGGGGATGGCTTCTTCCCTGCCATGCAGGACCTCGCCCAGGTCGAACACCTGAAAGGCGTCATCACGGCCGAATGCACTCGACTCGGCCGCGACCCGGCCGAAGTCGAGCTCTCCGTCGGCGCGGGGTTTGCCGACCTCGACTACGTGAAACGATGTCAGGATCTGGGCGTGGCTCGAATCGGAATCGCGCCCATGGGCTTCGACATGGACTCGCTGAGCAAGGGGCTGGACGATCTGAACGACAGGATCCTCTCGAAGATCTGAGGATCTAGCGACTGTCCATCACGATCCTGCCGTCCCTGGATGCGTTACGACACGACGCGACGGAGGACCACGTGGCGCTGGGCTCTAATCACCTCGCGGCTCCCGTTCGCGAAGCAGGCGCTGGCTGCTCGCCGTGAATTCCGTCACGATGCGGTCGTTCGCCAACAGAGGGACGTAGACCTCCACCTCGCTTCTTCCCCGATTGAGTACGGGGGCTCCGTCGCTGGCGATGAAATCCATGTCGATGGAGAGCGCGGAGACCCCAAAAGGATAGGCGGCAAGGGTTACGTCCATCCCCACGAGCCGCTTCGTCTCTTCGTCGAAGTACACGTCGCCCTTCAAGTGCCGGGTCGTCTCCTCGAGCGGAACGAGTCGGACGTGATGGCTCGGCTGGCCCTTCCAAGGAACCACGCCTTCATACTCCAGACGATAGTGCTCGGCTGCGTCCTCGGCGAAGAACCGATGGGAGGGCTCGACCTGCGGCTTCTCCACACACTCCTCGAGATCGACGGCCTTCCCGTCGACCCGGCACTCACGGATCTCCCGGATCGGGTGCTCGCCGTGATACGCCCAGACGTCGACGACCGTGTCCTTGATGGATTTCACCTCGCCACTGTCCGTATCTCTCACGGTGGCCTTCACGTTGCGGCGGGAGAAACTACCGACGTACTCTGCCTCGAAGGCAGTCGCGCCCTTTCGGATCTCCTGGAGGATCTCCTGACCCGCGGGTGGGTCTGCGGCGGTGACAGCGAGGGGGCCGACAACCCACGTCACGAGAAACAACCCCACGAAGGCGGCGGAAGTTACCAGGAAGCTTCTTGTCATCGCGTCACTCCAGTCCAGGTTCCGGTCAAGCCGCTTCTGCCAGCGCGTGAAACTGCTCCAGAATGACCTCGCCGTCGGGATGCTCGAGAATTCGGGCAGTGAGGAGCTCCTTCTGCTGCGCCGCAAACAGCGGCGGCTGCTCGACCGTCGCCCAATGCACGATCTGCTGCCACAGCGTGTCGATGACCTCCGCGCCGGCAAGGGTCGACCCGTCCTGGCATTTCAAAACCAAGGAACGAAGCTCTCCGAGGTACAGCCGCAGGGACGTGACGTGGATGAGCTCATCGGTGCGAATCCGATCGACGACTTCAGCGGCTTCCGAGGCTTCCCGACGGCGGTCCACGAAGAGCTCGGGATCGCGCAGAAGTTGCTCAGACAAGGCGAAGCCGCGCTCGGCCCGAAACTCGATCATGAGCAGGTTTAGCAGGAAGCTGATGGTACGCTCGTAGGCCTCGGCCAACGCCGGGAAAACTCGGCCGGAATCCTCACGACCGATGTTCTCGGGGACGATCGGCATCGGGAGATCGCTGGCGCCGAACGCGAGGTCCCGGAGCGCAAACCACATCTCGTCGTGGCCGCCGACGCCGCGATCAGGTTCGCCGCCTTCGTCCAAACCGTGCGCCACCAGAAGCACAGGCAGGTGTCCGAGAGCCCAATCCGACAAGTCGATGTCCGTGATCTTCTGGAAGTTCGGAAAAGTGAGATCCGCAAGGATTCTCCCGCGAGCCTCGATCATCCCGGTGATGGTCAAGCTGTTCCAGAACGTCTGGCCGAGGCCTCGTTGGAGCAAGAGCTTTTGCTGCGGAACACTCGGAAACCGAATGCCGGCAAGAAGGGACGAGTCAGCCTCCAATAGGCCCCCGCCACGGGCCATCAGGGCGTTGGCCCACGCCTCTACGGCGGGTTCCCGGAAGAGCGCCCGCGGAGGGACGTAGGTTCCATCGGCCAAAAAGCCGCCGTGGAGCTTGCGCCCGGCCACGACTTGGGGCTTCGCGTAGTCGTGCGAGCACATGAGCTCCTCGCGAGAATAGACGAGCTTTGTGGTTTCCACGCCTGAAATCTACACTTGCTCCGACCGGCCTGCCAGTTGACTCTCGACCGTCACCAGTTTTCGCCGTAGGGGCGGATCACGACATCGAAGGACCAAGCCGAGCGAGCCTGGTGCGCGATCCGGTAGCACTCCTGCGCAATGTCCTTCGGCTTGCAGAAGAACTCGTCGGGGCGATCCGGGAACGCCTGCCGCGTCCACGAGAGATCGATGACCGCATCGATCGCTACGTACGAAACATGCACCCCCTTCGGACCGAGGTGCCGCGCCGCGGACTCCAGGAGTATTCGTTGTGCGGCCTTGGTCGGCGCGAACCCGGCGAAATTCGAACGTCCGCGGTAAGCGGAGGTGTTCCCCGTCGCCAAGATCGCGCCGTGGCCAGCCTCGACCATGTCGGGGCCGAGCGCCTGGATCAGGTGAAGTAGAGACATGGCGTTGATCTGGAAGTTGAGCTCGAATCGCTCCGGATCGATCTTCAGGACATCTCCGAAAGCACCCCCCACTGCGTTGTGGACCAGGAGACTCGGCTTGCCCATGACCTCGCGAATCGACGCAACGGTGTCTTCGAGCGCTCCCTTGTCGGTGACGTCACAGGGAAAGGCCTTCGCTCCGGGCAGTTCTTGCTCGAGTTCCGCGAGCCGCTCTGCACTCCGAGCGACCATCGCAACGCGGTAGGTTTCCGAAAACCTTCTTGCCAGGGCGCTTCCCGTGCCTGGCCCGACTCCAGTGATGAGACAGACTTCGTCTTGCATTGGGCATCCTCCGACGGACGAAACTCGTTTCGTCCGTCCTCAATCGGCCTTGGGCGCTCGGTCACTTCGCCTCCACCAGCTTCGGGCCCCGCTAGGGCAGTTCCTGCCCAGAACGCGACTCCCGCAGCAACGACGAGTCCCCCACCAATCGCGAGTTTGTTGGCCCCGTCGATGGAGAGAACCGCAAGGATGAGCAACGCAAGCCACAACGCCATCGACAGGACCAGCAAGAGGCCGCCCACCCGAGCCACGAGCCGGCTGCGCGGCCGCGCCTCTGCTTCCTCGGAACTCGGCGTCATCACGCAGGCCTACCAACCTACAGAGCCACGAACGCTCCTGGAACCTTCTTCATGAGCCCTTCACTCTGAAGCCAAGAATGCCCCGGGCGCATTCTCGAGCTCTCAGTCCTTTCGGCGGGCTGCGGCAAATTCCGGATAGCTCGGCCGTCCCGCGGCCTGATGCTCCTGATAGAGCTCGAAGAAGCGCTCTCCCATTGGATCCTCGCCACGAATCGGCATCGATCCACGGCGGATGGTCCAATCGTGCGGTGCCAACTCCTCGGCGCGAGCGAAGTGCGGCTCGGCGGCGCGCTGGTCTCCTCGCGAATGTAGATGCCATGCCAAGGCGAACTCTGCGCGCGCGAGTTGCTCATCAAATGTCGGGGGCACCTGACCGGCACAAGCCTCTTCGCTGGTCATGCCAACCTCGCCCGTGCGTACCCACGCCCGCAAAGCGTCCATGTGCGGCGCGCAGTCCGCGCCGGTCAGTTCCTGCCAGAGATTCGTCCCGTACTCGATCCGCGGCGGCCGAACGATCGTTCCAGTCTCGTCGATCCAGACGACCGTCGGGATGTTGATGATTCCAAAGAGGTGACCGACGTGATGCTCCGGGTCGACCAGAATCGGAAAGCTCGCACCCGATTTCTCGACGTACGGCCGAATCGCGTCCGCCGATGTATCGAGTACCACCCCCAGTACCGTGAAGTCGGGACCGAGTTCGTCATGGAGTGACTGCCAGCCTGGCAGTTCTTCGCGGCATCCTCACCAAGAGGCGAAAGCGTGCAAGAGTACTTTCTTACCGCGGAACTCGGTGAGGCGCCGCCGCTTTCCTTCGAGGTCGGTAAGTTCGAAATCAGGCGCCGCGAGACTCTCGAGTCGCGCCCGCTGGTCGTCAGGTGACTCGCCTAGCGAAGCAACGCCTGCGTCTCGGTCCCACGCGAGCGGCTGTCCCAATACCGACGCCAGCTCGGCGAGTCCTACTCCCTGCGCCGCGACCAGGCCCTGATGCGCCGCAGTGGGGATACAGACGGCTCCGCGGCAAAGCCCTTCTGGCTCGATTCGGAAGCCGAGCGCCTGCTCCAGCGCGTCGCCCGAGAGTCGGACGTCATCGCCATCAGCCACGACCGGCCCCGTCCACATCTCTCCATCGTGCAGAATCGTAAGATCCATGATGGGGCTACACTCGCGCGGTCGTTGGATGCGGTCAACCCGTATGAAGCGGACCCGCACGGAGAGGTCGACTCACGACCCCTTCGAGCGAACGATCGCGGAGAACAGGATCTGAAGCGCCGACGACGACGCCAGATGGCTCCCAGAGCTGATCGAACCTCTTAATAGGCGCCGCGAGCGACCTCTGGCTCTGCCTTCACAATACGCCTTCAAGGCGTGCGAAGGCGTCGGCGGCGAGCACTCGAACACCCTGCCAAGCGGCGTGCCCGCACAGCTCTGTGTCGGTCCACAACTCTCGATGCTCGGGCCGGGCGAGTTCGAGTAACGCGCCGTCGATACGCTGAAGCGTTTCAAACAACGCGACCGGCGGTAGGTCTTGAAGTTCCGCCACCCAGCGCGTGTACGCTTCGTCGAACCTATGAGCCATTCGGTCCGCCGTCTTGCCGGGCGCTCCGACCTCGGACATAGCGTCCTCTCCGGGGAGCGCGAGTAGCCGAACCGACTCGCAAAGCTCCGCCTCAACCGAGACAGCCGACAATTACCACGAACCTCCCTGAAACGGCTTGTAGCACTGGGAGGAAGCAGCTGGCTACACCGTCAAACGAATCAAGCGTGCCCCGGCTCGCGCGGCGCACTCGCGTCGTCGATGAAATCCTGACAGATTCCCGCGGGTGTCATCTCCCCCAACACCAGCGACCGTCGACCCCCGGGATCTCTCGCCTGGGTACAAGAGATTCGTCTTGGTGCTGCTGGTCGTCGTGTACGTCTTCAACTTCGTCGACCGCACGATCCTGTCGATCCTACTCGAGCCCATCAAGGCCGAGTTCTCTCTAAGCGACACGCAGCTCGGCTTTCTGTCCGGCCTCGCGTTCGCGCTCTTCTACACATTCTTGGGGATCCCGATCGCACGATGGGCCGACCGCGGCGTCCGGCGTTCGATCATCTCGCTCGCCGTACTCACCTGGAGCGGCATGACCGCGTTTACGGGGTTCGCGCAGAGCTTCGGGATGCTCCTGGCGGCGCGCATCGGAGTCGGGGTCGGAGAAGCGGGCTGCAGCCCGCCAGCGCACTCTCTTCTCTCGGACTACTTCCCCGAAAAGCAGCGTGCGACAGCGCTAGGAACCTACGCGCTCGGGATTCCGATTGGCAGCGGCATTGGATACCTCGCCGGCGGATGGCTCGCAGAGTGGTTCGATTGGCGAACCGCCTTCGTGATCGTCGGACTGCCTGGAGTGATCCTCGCAGGCGTGGTCCAGCTAACCCTGCGAGAGCCCATCCGCGGCGCGTACGACGCACCGGCTTCGACGGACACTCCGCTCGCGCCCTCCCTCGGGGATGGCCTGCGCTTCATGATGTCCCTCGCCTCCTTCCGGCACATGTCAATGGGTGCGGCGCTCCACGCGTTCTATGGCTACGGCGCCGGCGCCTTCAATCCCGCATTCTTCGTAAGGTCCCATGAACTTTCTACGGGAGAAATTGGTACGTGGCTGGCGGGGATTGGTTTTACCGGTGGGGTCATCGGCGTTTATCTCGGTGGCTATCTGAGCGATCGCATCGCTGAGCGCGATGTTCGTTGGTACATGTGGCTGCCCGCGATCTCGACTGCCGTCTATCTCCCGTTCGCCTTCCTCCTCTATCTATGGCCGACACCACACGCAGCGCTCGGGATGGCGCTTCCTGGAGCGCTCCTCGGTGGAATGTACCTGGGACCTACTTTCGCAATGACGCAGACTTTGGTGCGCCCGGAGATGCGTGCCCTCGCATCAGCGATCCTCCTGTTCATCATCAACCTCATCGGGCTCGGCTTCGGGCCGCAAGCGGTCGGGCTACTGAGCGACCTGCTCCACCCCTCGCTCGGCGTCGAATCTCTGCGCTACGCGCTGCTGACGACAGTCGTGACCTTCGCCGCTTGGTCGGTCGTTCACTACACGCTCGCGGCACGAACCTTGAAGGACGACCTCGAGGCAAAGAACAAGACCCAGTTCGCGTGAACACTTGGATGTGCCCCCCGCGGCTGACTGGGAACAGGCCGTGGCCCTGACCGAGCGCCGCTTCGGCGGAGTCAATCCGCCGGGCGCGGCATCGACACGATTCGGTCCCCCTCCGCCGTACCGAGGAACAATCGATCGCCCACGGGGAGCGCGACCGTCGCGAAGCCCATGGGCGGACCTTCGTGCTCCAGAACGACCTTGCCCTCCATGGTTGTCGGGTCGACGCGTGCGACAGTGTACTTCCACGGGCAAGCACCCTCGATTCCGGCGCAATCGGGGTTGCCAATGAACTGGTGATGCCCGGCGATCCAGAGCTGGCCGTTCTCATCGATCACCACGTTGTCGGGCTGTGAGATCTCGAACTCACCGACGACCTCACCCGTCGTGCGATCGAATCGGACCGCCCGGTTCTCCGTGTAGTAATCGATGTAGAGGAGATGTCCGTCCGCCGACGAGGCAATCCCGTTTGGCATCGAGCCCTCCGTCCCCGCGATCTGCGTGAACCCCGAATCCGGCCTCCACTCCCAGACCCAACCGGTGTCGAGGCCGAGGAGGAGCTTGAACCCCAGCACCGGCGTAAAACTGTCCTTGTCCCACATGTGCGTGGTAGCGAAGCCCCCATCCGGAAGGGCCGTCACGTCATTGAGCAGTGGATCGCCCGGAGGGAGCGCGCAGCCCCGCCAAACCGCCGTCCACGATCCGCGGTTCTCGATCAATTCGAAGACCTCTACCGCTTCCCGTCCCCCGTGGTTCACCGCGAACAGCGCGAGCCGCCCATCCGGGCGACGCAACAGGTCGATTCCGTGGGGGTTGAGGATCTGAGGCACCGCGCATTCCGGATCGGCCCAGTTCTCCCCGTTCGGGTTCCAACGGATTTCCAGCGGGAGCCGCTTCCCCTGAACTATGTCGAAGACAGAAAGCTCCCCCTCCACACTCGCGTCGAGCATCGACCCCATCTCGGAAAGCAGCAGGAACCTTCCACCGGGGAGGGCGACCAGGTCCTCCGGGTTCTTGAAGCCGCAATGCGGTGTCATCTCCCCTACGGGCTCACATCCGATGATGCCGGCGGTCTCGGCGCGCAGATCCGTCGTCATCGAGCTCATGGCGACCACGGTCACCACAGCGATCAGCCTTTGCATCACGATACCTCTCTCGATTTCAGTGGCGCCATTGGCCCTGGGGAAAGCGCCTACTCTGGCCCAGATCCCGGAAATTCAGGCGCACGTATGCGATGCTCACCGTCCGAATAGAAATGCAATCCATGTCTAGCAGCCGTTTCTACAATCGAGTGACGCGGGGGGCGATGAGATGACCCATAGCCGGAATCCGATCATGGCTGCCCTTCTGGGGCTCATCGTTGGCTGCAGCTTCGAGGTGAACACCGAGCCGTGGTCTCCGCCTCCGGAGCCGGCAAAACCGACTCGGCTCATCGACCGAGCGCCCTGCTCGACCCACGTCCCGGAGCGGCAGCCCCTTTTCGGGGATCTCCACATCCACACGGCGATCTCCATGGATGCCAACTCGCTCGGCACCCGAACTTCACCCGACGACGCATACCGATACGCGACCGGGGAACCGATCCCCGTCTTTTCAGGAAGCCCGTCCGATGCGCCTCGAACGGCGCAGATCGATCGCCCACTGGATTTCGCCGCGGTCACGGACCACGCGGAATGGATGGCCGAGGTTTCCCTCTGCACGACCCCAGGGGCGGCAACCTACGGCAGCGATGGCTGCCAGATCTATCGGGGAGAAGAGGATTCCTGGCTCGCGACACTTCTCGGTTTGAAGGGCTTCCGGGCACGGATCGGCGGACTCATCGGCCTCGGAGGACGACGCTCGGACGTCTGCGGCGACGGGGATTCCGTTTGCCGGGACGAAATCGCATCCGTCTGGAAGACGACGCAAGACGCAGCCGAACGCTGGTACGACCGCACGGACAACTGCTCGTTCACGACCTTTCACGCCTGGGAGTACAGCCACTCACCGAACTCTACGAAGGTTCATAGAAACATCATCCTTCGGAACGAGATCGTTCCTGAGTTGCCGATCTCCTCCCTCGAAACCCCACGCGAGATCGACCTTCGCCACCAACTCGTCGACCAGTGCAACGACACCGACACCGGCTGCGAGGCGATCGCGATTCCGCACAACCCAAACCTCTCCAACGGTCAGATGTTCAAGATCGAGTACGCGGACCTACCTCTGGAAGAGCAGCGCAAGGAAGCCGCATTGCGAGCCCGGCTCGAGCCGATCGTCGAGATGATGCAGATCAAGGGCGAGAGCGAGTGCCGCAACGGCATGTACGGGGTTGTCGGCGCAGCCGACGAACTCTGCGGCTTCGAAAAAATTCGCGACTTCGGTCCACAGAAGTTCGAGGACTGCGAAGAAGGTGCCGGCTGGGGTGCCCAGGCAGCCAAGGGCTGCCAATCCAGGACCGACTTCGTACGGTACGCGGTTCTCGAAGGTCTCCGGGAGGGCGACCGCATCGGGGTGAACCCGTACGAGTTCGGCTTCATCGGGAGCACGGACAACCACATGTCCACGCCCGGCTCGGTCAGCGAGTATGGCGTCCCGCACAAGTTCGGAGCCACCCCAGAGGCTCTCCTCACGATCGGCGACAAGGTCCGCGCGAACTCGTTCTGGAATCCAGGCGGGCTCGCCGGGGTGTGGGCCGAAGAGAACACGCGGGATTCGATCTTCGATGCACTGAAACGTCGCGAGACGTTCTCGACGAGTGGGCCGCGCATCGTGCCCCGTTTCTTCGGCGGTTGGGACATCGACCCCGACATCTGCAACGCCCCCGATCTCGCGAAGGCGGGGTACGCGGCCGGCGTTCCCATGGGCGCCCGCCTGCCCTCGGGCCCCTCCAAGAACGTTCCTGCTACCTTCGTAGTCGCGGCGATGGGCGATGTGGGGGTGGTGGGGGAGCCCGGGACGCTGCTTCAGCGCCTGCAGATCGTCAAAGGCTGGGTGGGCGCGGACGGGCTCTTCCATCAGGAAGTCCACGACGTGGCCGGCGATGCGAACAACGGGGCGGGGGTCGATCTCGAGACATGCACGCCGACGGGGCCCGGAGCGCGGTCGTTGTGCGGCGCGTGGACGGATCCGAATTTCGACCCGGAGGTCGACGCGGTCTATTACGCGCGCGTCGTCGAGAATCCGAGCTGCCGGTGGTCGACCCGACTGTGCAACTCCCTGCCGGCAGGGGGACGCCCCGACGGCTGCACTTCGGAGGAACTTCCGCGCACGATCCAGGAGCGCGCCTGGACGTCGCCGATCTGGTACGCGCCGCCCGAGCAGGCAAAGGAGAGCCCCACATGAGCTCGACGCTCAAAGGAATCGTGATCGCGGGCCTCGCGGTCTACGTGTGAGGCTTTGTGTACTGGGGCGCGAGCGCACCGAGCTACGGGGAGCGCATCCGCGTTCCAGTCGTGGTCGGACTCATCGCCGTCGTGCTCGTCGACTTCGGACGCGCAGTCTGGTGGCTGATCCCCTGTACTGGATTCTCGCGCAACGGTTCTACAACTTGAGCGGCCCTACTCGTAGGCGCAAACCTCTCGCACTACGTGAAAACGACCGACTGACGACTCGAACGAACGACTCTCACCGCAAAGCGACACCCGAGACGGATAGCGCACCACCCACTACGGCGAACGCGCCGTCACGTCGCAGCCCGAAACTTCAGGGCAGCGCGCCGCCCTCAATCCACGCCTTGATCAGACTGACGTCCCGCGCCGCAAGCATGCCACCGAGGGGCATGCGGCTGCCGCCACCACCGGCATCACCCTGCGTTCCCTGGATCTTAAGCAAAAGGTAGCTCCCAGAAGGGTCACCGGGCGT
Organism: Candidatus Binatia bacterium; assembly: GCA_029243485.1. Classification (NCBI taxonomy): domain Bacteria; phylum Candidatus Binatota; class Binatia (SeqCode); species Binatia bacterium. The sequence goes on from JAQWRY010000011.1 coordinate 69,176, forward strand.
GATGTAGTCCAGATTGCTCTGGCCCGACGGCGCATTCACCAAGTCGCTGATTCCGTTGGAGAATACAAAGTCGCCCGAGTTGCCCCGAAGGTGACAGTCGCCGCACGCCGCATCGAGGACCGGTAGGACGTCGTCTGCGAACGTCGGCGTACACACCGTGCTCGCCGCCTCGAAGGCAATCCCGCTCAGCGAGCGCCCGCCACTCGGCGAGCCCTCACACGCATTCAGGATATCATCCACCTCCAGCTCCCACTCGTCAGCAGTCGGGCCCCCGTTTTTGCTCGTAATCTGCTGGAAACAAGGACACTTCGCGTCTTCGACGAAGCACAGCAGCGCCCCGATCCCTTCGACGGCCCCGAGCTTGATACCCGTCAGAATATCCTCCTCGCCACAGTCAGAAGCGATGCAGGAGAACGCCTCATCGCATGTGGCGGATGCACCGCGAGCGACTCCGGGAGCCGCGATAATCAGGGCCAAACAGATGATGACAAAGCGATACGATGACAATGGGCTTCCTCCTAGCAGAGCGCAGCGATCATCCGCCGGCCACGGCTTCAATGGTGTTCTCACGCCTACTTCGCCTGCCCTCTCGCAGCAATCTCTTAACAACCCAACGGGCCGAACCGCGCGCATTCGGTCTCTCGAGCGGCGCGTATGCCGAAGCACCACGCAAAACCTCGCGGACGGCCCCGCGCCGAAAGAGGGTCGATCCGTTCAACCCACAATGGGAGATTCTCTGAGAGCACGGTAGCTTCGACCGACCGCCCCAGCAACGACCGCCGTCGGCTCGTGGTACGAACCCGAAGCTCCCATCCCGAACCTCTCGGAGAAACCAAATGAAACGACTGCTCCCACTCACCGCCCTATCCCTCGCCCTCGTGGCCGCCTCCGGCTGTGGCGACGATTCGACGTCCGGCTCCGGCACGAGCACCGCACCCCCCGCACCTCCGACGGCGCCCCAGGGTCTGAATCTGGCCGTCGTCACACAACGGGCAGACATGATCAGCGGCGGCGACGTCCTCCTCGCCTTCGACCTCCCCGAAGGGGCGGATACCTCCGAAGTCGAGGTGCAGGCAAACGGAACGACGGTGGAACCTTCCTTCCGCTCTCTGCGAGATGGTAGCCAGGGCGTGCTGGTCGAGGGCCTCCCCGAGGGAAACAATGTCTTGCAATTGAGCGTCGGCGAAACGCACCAGCAACTTTCGGTGACGAACTATCCGGTCACGGGGCCGATCTTTTCGGGGCATCACCTACCCCTCCCAGTCTGCTCCACCGATGCCCACGGGCTGGGCCCGGCGGTCGACGCGAACTGCTCCGCCCCCACGCAAATTCGGTATCGCTACTACGACGCAGACGGGGAGTCGCATGTGCTCAACGACCCGAGTTCGCTTCCGTCGGACGTCATGCTCGTCGACGGCACAGACCTGCCCTTCGTCGTGCGCGAAGAAGTCGGGACGATCAACCGAGCGATCTACTGGATCACCGTCCTCGACCCGTCGCCAGGCGAATCCGATTGGGACGCATCACATTGGAACGGGCGACTCGTGTACCAATTCGGCGGCGGCTGCGGCACGACGTACACCCAGGGCTTCCGCTTACAGGGGGCCCCGAGCCCAAGCGCTCTCGCGAGCGGCTACGCGTTCGCCACCGCGACGTTCAACACGATGCAGGTCATGTGTAACGACGTCCTGTCTGCTGAGACCGTTCTGATGGTGAAGGAGCGCTTCACCGAACGCTACGGCGTCCCCGAGCTCACGATCGGCCACGGCGGGTCCGGCGGCGCGATCCAGCAGTACTTGATCGGCCAGAACTATCCGGGGCTTCTCGACGCGCTCTCCCCCACCGTTCCGTTCGCCGACGTCCTGACGACGGCGCTGGGCGTGCTCGACTGCAGCCTTCTCCTCAACTTCTACGAGGCCGCCGGCGCCGACTGGACCGTAGAACAGCAAACTGCTGTGAACGGCCACCTGACCGCCGGGACCTGCGGCTTCTGGGACCTCACGTTCACACCCGGCATCCGCGCGACCGAAGGGTGTGCCATCGGAGTCGCCGGCGCGCTCCCGGGGATTCCCGCGCTGCCCCCGATCGATCCGGGCCTGCTCTACGACCCGATCGAGAACCCGGACGGCCTGCGCTGCACCGTGCAAGACACCAACATCAACGTGGTCGGCGTCGATCCCGAGACCGGCCTCGCTCGCCGTGCCTGGGACAATATCGGAGTGCAGTACGGACTGGCCGCACTGAACGACGGCATGATCTCCGTCGATCAGTTCCTCGACTTGAACGAGACCATCGGCGGTTACGACGAGGACGGCTTCATTCATGAGATCCGCACCGCTGCCACCGAAGAGACGGTTCGCCTCGCGTACGAAACCGGCCGCGTCGTGACGGGGCAGAGCAACCTGCGCGAGATCCCGATTATCACGACCGACATCTGGACCGACGATCAAGCCGACATCCACGATCGCGTGCGCGCCTTCGGCCTCCGCGAACGACTGCGACTGGACGACGGATCCAACGCCCCCGGCTTCATGATCTGGACGACGGACCCCGCAGGCGCGGCGCTGATCGACAGCTTCGCCGGAGGTGCCAATGCCGGCGTCAGTCCCGTCGGCGTCCTCGACGACTGGCTCACCGCGATGCAAGGTACCGACCGAACCGATTTCGTCACGCACCTCGAGAGCACCCGCCCCGAAGCCGCGATCGACAACTGCATCACGGCGGACGGCGACCACTTCTCCGGTCTCGATATCTACGAGAACCCGGGCCCGTGCACCGATCCGTATCCGATCAGTGCCGGGCCTCGAATGGTCTCAGGCGGGCCCGTCTCCGAGCACGTCTTGAAGTGCAGCCGCATGTCGGTGTCCGACGCCACCACCGCCGGCATTTACGCGGTCGAGTTCACCGACGCCCAGCGTGCGCGCCTGGAGGCCGTCTTCCCGGACGGCGTCTGCGACTACAACGTTCCGGGCATCGGCGAAGCGCCGCTCCAAGGGACGTGGCTGCGCTACTGAGACGCGAGCCTGACGCCGCACTCACCCCGCAGCGTCCGCAAGATCGAACTGCCCGATCACCTCCTCGCGATCGAACCCGAACCAGCGATCGAGCCGCTTCGTCATCGACCCCGGCTCGAGCGCCAGGAGTTCTGTCGCGCCCGGCGCCCGCGACGGCACGCCGTCCGCAGGCACCTCCGCCCCAGCGGTCCAGACGATCGCGTTCAAGACTAGGGTCCGAAAATCGTCATTCCCCCAGTTCCAGTGGAAGTGCCCCCCGGTGAATCCGACACCTCGACCGCCATCGCCGCGCGGCTCGTCCGCGAGAACAGCGGTCAGAATCGGCACCACGCCGACCGCGTCCTCGCGGAACCGCAAGTTGAAGTATCACTCGTCGAACGCCTCGAACGGCGCCACCCCTCGCGCGATGGGGTGCTCCGCGGCGAGCGACGTCTTCGCGCTCCAATGCGGATTCGTCGACCAGCCCGACTCGTACAAACCACCGATCCACCGCCGGAACGCTTCTCCGGCCTCACCGGCGGGGACCTCCACCGCGTAGTGCATCGCCATAAGGAACAAGACGATCGCGCTTCAAAAACGCCGCCACCGCGTCCCGCTCGGCCGCCCGTACGACCGTGAGGTTGAATCCCGAGCGAGGCTCTGAGAACAACGTCTCCACGCGATGTTTTCCCTCACCCGCGAAGAACTTCGTCAAACCGCCGCCTACACGGCGATCCTCGTCATCCTCGCGGCGGTCGTGGTGGCCAACATCCGGTACTTCGGCGAGGGCGACCAGCAGCAAGACATCTACTTCAGCTTCGTCGAAGGCCAGCGGATCGTCGCGGGAGAGAACCCGTATGCGCGCGTTCTCGAAGGGGATTTCCGGCAGAACGACAAATACGCGACGTACTTCCCGCTCTTCTACGAGCTCTCGGCACTGACGCAGTGGGCGGGCCTGCGCGCGTATGGCGACTGGCTCGCGTTCTGGCGCGTGATCTTCGGCCTGTTCGACGTCGGCATCACGCTCCTGCTCTTCGAGACCTGCCGGAGACGCGGCGCGTGGCTTCTCGGCGTTTTCGCCGCAGGGCTCTGGGGGCTCGGACGCTGGAGCCTCTTCATCGTCCTGATCGGACATCTCGACTTCCTGCCGATATTTTTCCTGCTCCTCTCTCTCCTCCTACTGCGCGAGCGGCCAACCGCGGCGTTCCTCCTTTACGGCCTTTCGCTCTCGCTGAAGCAGATCGGGATCTTCGTCGCGCCGCTCTACTTGATCTGGGCGTGGCAGCTCTCGCCCAAGAAAGACGTTCGCGGCGTCGTTCGGGCGGGGCTCCTCATCGCCTTGATCCCCATCGCGACCTCACTTCCGTTCCTCCTCTGGAACGCGCCGGGCTTCTTCGGCAGCGTTCTCTTCTCGGCAACCCGAAACGCGCGAACTCACTTCAGCGCATACTCCGTCGACGCCGCACTCGGACTGAGCGGCCCCCTCGCGCGCCTCCCCATGCTGGCCCTACTCGCAGGGGTCTATGCGCTGGCCGCAACGCGCGCGATCGGCGTCTATACGAGCTGCCTTCTCACGTTCGTGGTGTTCGTCGACTTCAATACCGTTCTCTACACGCACTACCCGGCGTGGGTGGTGCCCTTCATTCCCACGGCCGCGCTTGATGGTGCGTCCGACAGCGTGCCCTGAACACGGTCTTCTCGTGGGAAGCAGAACCCGCCCAGCGCCGTGGGTCGTCGGCCTTCTCCTCTTGGCGACCGCCCTACGCGTATCGAGCTTTGAATGGAACGAACGCCTACAAGGCGACGTGAGTCTGTTCGCACTCACCACACGCAACTTCGTTCAGACCGGCGAGCTCCGGTATCCGATGAAGTACGAGTTCAGCGACCAGGTCGACTACTGCGAAACCCAATCGGTCGCCAGTATGCATCCGCCCCTCTTCCCACTCGCCGCCGGCGCCGTCGGTCGCGCCATCGGGACCGACGACACGTTCCCCCTTCTGAAGCTCCTGTCGGCGATTGGGGGTGCCGCGCTCCTGCTTCTTCTGGCGCTCCGCACGCGGACTACGGTTGACCACGGTGCGATGGTAGCCTTGGCGTTCGTCTGCGCGTCCCCGAGCCTGGTCGACTTCTCGGCGAACGGCAGCCCCTACATCTGGTCCGGCCTGTTCCTCCTCCTCGCGACGATCCTCATCGGGCGAATTCCAAACACACGAAAAGCGGACTTCGCCCTGGCCGGGGCCCTCGCCGCCCTCGGGCCGCAGATCCACTCCGCGCTCGCCTCGATTCCGGTCGCCTTCGTCGTGGTTGGCGCGCTCGAGTGGCGGCGCGTCTCGCTGCGCGATGCATCGATCTTCTTCGGCGTCGCCGCGCTTCTTGCAGCGCCGTACTTCACGTGGAACCTGGTCAATTTCGGGTCGCCTCTCTACAGCTACAGCCCTCACGTCCTCTGGACGAACCTCGGATTCGCACAGGAAGGCATTTGGGGAAATGTCATCACCTGGCGGTGGCTCGACGCCCCACGGGACGGCGCGAGCGCAGTGACCCTTCGAACCATCGCGGAGAGCACCGGGGAGACTCTCGTCGGACTCTTCCGCGACGGCGGCCCGGGCGCGCTCGCTCTCGCCGCGGCAGGCCTCATTGTTCTTTTCCGCCACAACGCACGCGGACTCGCGTATCGCTTCGTCCCACTGGCCTTGTACCTCGGGCTCGTCCTGCCCTTTTTCTTTCGAGACCGATTCGTGGTCCCACTTCTCCCGCTGACCTACGTCGTCGCCGGGATCGGCTTCGCCGCCGGCTGGGCCTCCAAGCAACGGTTGCTCGCCGGGGCTTGCGCCGCCATCGCCCTCGCGTGGATGGTCCCCGCATACTTCGAGTCCCCTCCGACCCGCTACTACCTGAACGACGCGCCTCATTCCGAAGCGTACGAGGCCATGCTTCCCATCGCGCGACGGCTGGCACTCCTTCCGACGGGCACGACGCTCGGGTACTCCAACACCCTCGCGGGCGGCATCGAAGCGGTCTACCACCACCGCCAGCCATTCGTTCGCGGTCGCTCGCACAGTTCCCCGCGAGAGGAGCACCCCGGCGACGTTCTTCGAAAGCTCGGCCGGGACTTCCAGGTACGCTACGTCTGGGCAGACGCGTTTACGAAAGGTGAGGTGCAGGAGATCTTTCCGAACGCGACCGAGGTCCTTGGAAACGGCGCGTTCTTCGTCCTCGAGCTTCCGCCCGAAGCGCGCACGGGCAGTGTCTGCGCCCCCGAGCAGGACCGTCTCCTCTCTCCGTGAACACCCCGCTCCGAACGCGACGATAGCCGACGAGGGCGAGACGACGGACTACCAGCGGATGCGCCGCAGCGACACTCCCTCCTGGCCGCGTCCTTCGGCTTTACGATCGCGGTGACCTTTGCGGCGTGGCGGCGATACTGGCTCACCGAAAACGCGGTCCTGACGCACAATCTCACGCTCTTGTTCGGCGCCTGGCTCACCAGGTGTCGCGACGTTCGCGGCGGTGCAGGCCTAGACCCGCAGGGGCTTTCCCGTCTGAATCCAGAACTTGTCGGTGAGCGCCGTCGGAGCACTCGCGTAGATGCTCGAAGCCCAGTTCACGTAGGCCGCGGCGGTCGGAAACCCACCCGGGAAGGGCTCATCGTGAATGGGAAGTTCGTTCCCGAGCGAGATGCGCTGCACGTCGTCGTGCGGAGCGGCGACCCCTGTGAGCAGCTCCGGGAGAAGGATCTGCGGTGGCCACGTCTGATCGTTCGGGAGACCCGGATACTTCGGCAAGAAGGTTCCGAAGAAGTAGTCCATCTTCGGATCCGACGAGGTCAGCGTGTACGAGTCGGATCCCGCCGGGAAGCTAACAAACTCCCGCGGTAGACCGAGCCACCGTGCGCCGACCGCGCTCTCGTCGGCGACGTCACCATTCTAGTCCTCCCGGGCCGGCTCCTGGGTCGACATCCCCAGCATCACCGAGGAGTCGCCGAGAGGGCCCGATCTCGTGCGGGTGCACAACCGGAACCCGGTGCACCAACAGGTCCTCAGGGAAACGCCGGAAGCAAAGGACAGAGGGCCGGCGGGGGCGCCCGCTTCTCGCCGGTAAATCGCTCGGCCTTGTCGTACTTTGCGGAACTGGGGGGATCTCCGGAGGTGCGCGCCGGCGCGTCCGCGCAATAGAGCCAGCCCAGCGTGCCCAACTCCAGACGCAGACCGACGGAACCCTGCGTGGCCTCATCTAGCGTGTAGGAGAAACCGGCGTCGCCAGCCTTGATCTTGAGGACGTCGTCGCGAACCTGCACCGAGGACACCGGGGAGTTCGAGTCGGTCGGCTTCCAGCGGAACCCCTTCGGGTTCGCGGGAGAGCCCAGTGCGGACCACTGATCGGCCGGCAGATCGAACACCGCGATCTCGCCCGAGCCTGCCGTGTTGACAACCGTCAGGCGCGCCCCGTGAATCGTGGGGTCGCCGTCACTGCCCGGCATCGGCGGCCGCACGCGATTCGCCTCGTCCGACTTCTTCGTCGACGCGGTGAATCTGAGACTGCGCCGCTTTGCGAGGATCGGCGGCGTGACATCGTCGCGCATCTCGAATTTCTTCGACTCCACCGTCAGAGGTCGTGCGACGTTGCACCCGGGGTAAGTGAAGTGCGTCGCCCCGAGCGTGAACGCGCTGTTCGGGTCGTCTATGTCGTGGACGACGACCGGGACTTGCTCGATCTGGGGCGTCGTCTCGGTGAGAGTCCTGCTCGCAAGCGCGTTCATGTACCGGAGCTGCGAGTACGGACTCGCCGTCGCCGAGCCGAACGGTTGCTGAATCTCCATCAACATCGTTGCCCGGTCCGGCGTGTGCTCACGCTGCGGCGCACCAACCCCTCCCTCTTGGAAGAAGAGCCAAGGCGCGTAGGGGTGCGTATCCGGCACGCGCGCCAGGTACTGTAAGTAGCGGTGCACGGTCTGGCAGAAGCCCAGGACGATCTCGGGGTCCGTGCCGAAGAGCACGTGAATCGCGACGAAATCTTCCTTGTTCCCCATCGGCATGTAGCGAATGTCGCGACCGGGGTAGCGCTGCGCGCGGTAGTGGTCGAGGAGATCGAGGACGTCGTCACAGGCGTCTCCCGCCGCCGGAACGTGATCACCGCCGGCGACCTCGCACGGACGCACCCCTTGGTAGAAGTCCCAGCGCTGATCGATCTCGTCGACGAGGCTCGGCGTCTCGACGAGGCCCCCGGCCTGCTCCGAGTACCAGCGCTCGATTGGACTCCCCGCCATCGGCGCGAGGGTGAGCCGCGTCTGCGGCTTGTCGTCCAGGAAATCCGCGATCCGCCAGAATTGGTACCAGGCTCCGAAACTCCCGGCCGACCCCCCACTCACAACGACCTCGGCCGTGTCGAAGAACGCGGGATCGATCGTGGTCGCGGCCTGCGCGAACCACTGCATCGCTGCCGCGACGTTGTCGTCGCCCGTGTGCGTCACGTGGGCGAGCAGCTGATCGACCTTAAAACTACCCTGCGAGCCACTGACTGCCGCAACCTCCAGACTGGGATAATCTGTCTCGACTTCTGCAACGGTGCTACCGCCATTCAGAAGATCTTCCACTTGCGACACGAGTATATGACTCGAATCGTGTTCGGAGACGGTCGTCATGTCGTACGTCTGCACGTCGGTGCGCCGCCCAACGTGCATGTCTTGGGTGCAGTACGGGAGGACGAGCCAGTGGCCCGGCCCGATGAAGGCGTTGTTGTCCGCGTGGTCCATGAAGAGCCGCTCGGTCGCGGTCGTCTCGGCCGCGACGACGAGGCGCGTATCCATTCCGGCGAGGTTCCGCATCGAGGTATCGACGCTCTCGGAAGGACACGGATTCGCATCCTCGAGGCATTTCGTCGAACCACCGCCTTCGAAGTAGACGGTCGCGCGCCGCTCGGCCGGATTCGGAGCCTGCGAGAAGAACACCGCGTAGGGCGAGCCGTTGCCACAACTCGCTCCCGGAATCTCGACCCGTGAGAACGTGCGCCCGCCCCATCCACCCAGAGGCCAACTCGCGTCCGCGACGACCGGGATGAGGAGGATGAGGAGGAAGGCATAGGCTTGGGCCAACCGGGGAATCGGGGAGAGCATACGGGTATGATGAGGTAGCACCCGTCAGGTAAAATCGCAGCGATGAAGCGAGAAGAGAACGAAGCCGAAACGCGGGACGCCCTTCGCACGATGTGCCCCAAGGTTACAGGCAACCTCGCGCCCGGCGGACGTCTCGTCGCAACGATGATCCACCCCCGCATCGCGCTGGACGTGCAGATGGGGATCGAGAAGACCGGGGGCGTCATCGAGCTCTCGGACGGCGGAGAGCGTCGCGACGGCACCGAAGTGCTCGCCACGAGGGGCGACGACACGGGAACGTACCGCGTACGGAACTTCTTCGGGACGCAGGGGACCTACGAGACCTATCTGCGGGAAGCCGGACTCTCCGAGGTAAGGTGGCACGGCCTCGCCCTGTCCGACGAGGGGCGTGAGGTGCTCGGCCACGGACGAGCTCCCAGATCCGCTCCCCCCGTCGCAGTGCGCCGGATCGACCCCCAATCAGCCGATCGGGCGGATCCGGCCACCCAGCCCGCGCGAATCCCCGGGTTTCGAGCCGCCCCGGAGGGACCTGCTAGAATCCCGCAGGTGTTCCGACTCCTGGCCGCCCTCAGCATCTTGATCGCCACCGCCTGCGGCGCCGGCGACGGCAACGCGGAGCCTCCGAGCGACATCCCGCGGAAGACGCTCGAGATCGTGCGATCCTACCCGCACGACCGCACGGCCTGGACGCAGGGCCTGCTCCTCGAAGACGGAGCGATGTACGAGAGCACCGGCCTCCGCGGTCGCTCGACCCTACGCGAAGTCGACCTCGTGACCGGAGGCACGAGGCGCAGCATCGATCTGCCCGCCGGCCTCTTCGCAGAAGGGCTCGCATCCGTTGGAGGGCAGTTGATCCAGCTCACGTGGACGTCGGGCGTGGCACGCGTCTACGACCGCGCAACCTTCGCGCTCGAGCGCCAGCACTCGTACGCCACGCAGGGCTGGGGTCTTTGCCACGACGGCGCGCGCCTCGTTATGAGCGACGGAACGAGCACACTCTACTTCCGCGATCCGACGACGTTCGCACGACAGGGCCAGGTCACCGTCACGCAAGCCGGCAAGCCTCTCAAACAGCTGAACGAACTCGAGTGCGTCGGTGGGAAGGTCTACGCGAACAAGTGGATGTCGGACTGGATCTACGAGATCGACCCACAGAACGGGAACGTCACAGCTGCGATCGATGCGTCAGGCCTTCTCACGGCGACGGAGCGAGCCGAGGCCGACGTCTTGAACGGCATCGCGTACCGTGCCTCGAGTGATACGTACTTCATCACCGGCAAGTTCTGGCCCAAGCTGTTCGAAGTACGCTTCTCAGCCGCGCGCTAGAAAGCGCGCGAGGAGCACGCGCCCGATTTTCCGTTCGGCTGGCAGGGTTTGTAGTCCGCCGCAGAAGTGGCCGCCCATGCCGCCATCGCTTTTCTCGGTACGTAGACCCCGGTCAGCGGGATGAACCCGACATTCTTCTCGACGCCGGCGGTGACCACGTCGATGAACGACACGTACCGATCGAGCGTAAAGACCCCGCCCGGCGACCCCATAAAGGGCGGGAAGCGGGAGTGGAAGACATAGGGACGCGCCGTGAGATCCCCAACCGGGGGTGCGGGCGCCTCGAGCTCGAAATCCGGAACGATCGTGGGCGCGGCCGCGCCGTCTCCGCAGGAGGCGACTACACCGAGAATCACGACCAGCATGGTTCGAACGAGCGCTCGGTTCACGGTTCGTAAGCCATTGAGAAACCACATGTTCTCGTCCCCCCTATGCTTCTCATCCGCTCCACCGAAGGCGGGCATTACAGGACCTCGTTGCCGAGCGGAACCGCCCGGCATACGACTGCGTCGTGGCAGCATTCAGCGCATGCGAAAGATCGGGCCGGTGGCTCGCCGTCGTCGGTATTCTCGCCCTCGGGGCCTGCTCCTCGAGTGGCCAGGACGACTCGGGGGGGCCCACCGAACCGCCGGAGGTCACCGTATCCCCGGCGCCGGCGCCCTCCCCCATCGCCACCGAAGTACCTGGGCGACCCGACGACCTGGTCCCGCCGGAGGTGTCGACGTTCGCAGACGACTGGCCGCTGCCCGGTCGCGACTACCGAAACTCCCGCGCCACGACCAACTCCACCATCGACTCGTCGACGGTCGCGAGCCTCGGCATCGCATGGGAGGTTCCCCTCCCGGGAAGCGGCGCGTACGGTAACGCGTCGACGACGCCGCTCGTCTTCGGCGACTCCGTCTACATTCAGGATCTCTCCAGCAACGTAACGGCGATCGTTCGGACAACAGGCGCGGTGCGTTGGAAACGCGAGTTCAACCGCTTCGTGATCGGCCCCAACGGCGTCGCGGTCGGCTGGGGGCTCTTGTACGGGGTCGAAGGCACGGACGATCTTTTCGCACTCAATCTCGTCGACGGGACGGAGGTCTGGCGCCGAAGGCTCACCCGCACGAATACCGACGGCGTCGACATTCAACCGACCGTCTTCGCACGAAAAGTGTACGCGAGTACGGTCCCGGTCAGCCTCCAGGGCATCTACGCCGGCGGCGACCGCGGAATCCTGCAGGCGAGGGACGTCGAGAGTGGCACGATCGCGTGGGAGTTCGACACGATCGCCTCGGACGACATCTGGGGCGAGCCCGACGTGAACTCCGGCGGCGGCTCGTGGTTCCCACCCGCGATCGACGTCGACTCGCGCCGGATGTTCTGGGGCGTTGCGAATCCCGCACCGTTCCCCGGCACGCCGGACTTCCCCAACGGCTCGAGCCGCCCCGGCCCCAACCTCTACACCAACTCCATCCTCACACTCAGCGCGACGAACGGCGCGATGCAGTGGTACCACCAGGTCACGCCACACGACCTCTTCGACCGAGACCTCATCCACACGCTCCTCGTCGACGTCGAAATCGACGACGAGACATCAACCTGCGTCGTAGGAACCGGCAAGGCGGGTCTCGTCCTCGGACTCGACCCCGAGACCGGCGAGGTGCTGTGGGAGACGCCGGTCGGCCGGCACGAGAACGACGATCTCCTCGAACTCGACGGGCCGACCGAGGTCTGGCCGGGAACTTACGGTGGAGTGCTCACCCCGCCCTCCGCGGCCGACGGGGTCGTCTACGTCGCGACCCTGAACGCGCCGAACCGACTCGAACCGGATCGTCCCTCCTACATCGGCTCCGAGCTGGGAACGGCGCCCGGGCAGATAATCGCGATCGGCGCCGATGACGGTCGCATTCTGTGGGACGTGGAAGTCGACGGCGATCCCCTCGGCGGAACGACGGTCGTGAACGACCTCGTGTTCACCGCGACGTTCCAGGGCCGCATCTACGCACTCGACCGCGCAACCGGCGACGTCGTCCACACCATCGAAGCACCCGGCGGGATCAACGGCTGGCCCGCGGTCGTCGGCGACGATCTCCTCTGGCCCGTCGGCCTGGCGAACCCGCCTCGGCTCGTCGCGTATCGGATCGGCGCCGGCTCCTGAGACCGATCTGCTCTCGGCCTTTGCGCGCCCGGCCGCCCGTGTATAGCTTCCGCTCAGATGGCCGAGCGAATCCTCGTAGTCGACGACGAGCCTGATCTTCTCGAACTCGTTCGGGTGAACCTCGCTCAAGAGGGGTTTCGAGTGGACCTCGCCAGCTCGGGTCGGGTGGCTCTCGCAGAGCTCCGCCGGGCGAAGCCCGACCTCGTCGTTCTCGACCTCATGCTGCCCGACATCTCGGGCACTGACCTCTGCCGCAGAATCCGCGCCGACCCGGACCTGTCCGAGACCCCGATCATCATCCTGACTGCGAAGGCCGACGAGGTCGACCGCGTCGTCGGCTTCGAGGTCGGCGCCGACGACTACGTGACGAAGCCATTCAGTCCCCGCGAGCTGGTCCTACGCGTGCGCGCAGTTCTGCGTCGAAAGAGCGGACCGTCGGAACCGCAGGGGTCGGTCGAAGCCGGCCCTCTGATGCTCGACCCCAAACGCCATCGCTGCTTCGTCAGCGGTGAGGAGATCATCCTCACCGCGAAGGAATTCGATCTCCTGCACACTCTGATGCGCAACCCGGGCCGAGTCCTCACGCGGGAACACCTGCTCGATCGGGTGTGGGGCTCGGACGTCGTAGTCACGACGCGCACGATCGATACGCACCTGAAGCGGCTCCGCGAGAAGCTCGGCGCCGGTGGAGAGCTGGTCGAAACGGTCCGTGGAGTCGGGTACCGCTTCGCGGAGTGAGCCCGGCGAACCCCTCCGATGCCGACTCTGCAACTAAAACTCACCGCAGCGCTCACCGCGCTCATCCTGTTCGTGAGCCTCCTCTCGGGCGTTCTTCTCGAGCGGGGCCTGCGGGAACGCGAGACCAAGCGCATCGAGCGCTCCCTCAGCGAACGCCTGGCCCTCGTCGAGCAACTGACGGGGACGACCACGTTCGGAGCCGCGCGGAGCGCGGAACTGGATGCCATCGCCGACCGCGCCGCCGCCGCGGCCGACGCCCGCGTGACGTTCATCACGCCCGAGGGCCTGGTCGTCGGCGACTCCGAGGTCGCTCTCGACCGGCTTCCCATGGTCGACAATCACGCCGACCGGCCCGAGGTTCGCGCGGCGCTACGCGGGAAGATCGGGCAGGACGCACGCCGCAGCGGAACCATCGGGCGGCAACTCTTCTATCTCGCCGCGCCTCGTCAGCAGGGGAAGGGCGTCGTCCGGCTGGCCGTAGACATCTCCAATCTAGACGATGCAGTCTGGGATCTGCGGCGCGAGTTGATCACGGCGACGGCCGTCGGTTTGATCGCCGCGTTTGCCCTCTCGTTCGTCCTGTCGTGGTTGACGCTCCGTCCCCTCACGGAGATGCGCCGCGTGGCCGCATCCATCGCCGGCGGGGACCTGGAAACCCGTCTCCCTCTCCGCGTGAGCGACGAACTCGGTGACATTTCCGACGCCATCAATCGGATGGCCGAGCAACTCCGAACACAGCTCGACGAGACGACGGGAGAGAAGGAACGGCTCGACGCCGTCTTAAACGCGATGGTGGAGGGCGTTCTCGTCGTCGATGCCGGCGGCGAGCTTCTCCTCGCAAACGACCGACTCCGTCAGATCTTCGACGCGCGAGGGCCTCTGCGTGGGCGACCGCCACTCGAAATCGTTCGTAACGCAGACTTCGAGCAGCTCCTCGTCGACGCGAGCGCCACCGACGATCCGGTGTCCTGCGACATCCAGGTCGGCGGACCCATCACACGCGAGTTGCGCGTTCAGGCCGTGCGGTTCCCTTCGGGTGACGTTCCGCGCGTGGGAACAGTCGCCGTGTTCCACGACATGACGGAACTCCGTCGTCTCGAACAGATACGACAAGACTTTGTGGCGAACGCGTCGCACGAGCTTCGGACTCCGCTCGCGGCGGTCCAGGGGTTCACCGAGACGCTCCTTCGTGCCCCGCAGCTCTCGGAGGAGGACAAACACTCCTATCTCGGTATCATCGAGCGCCACGCACTGCGGCTCGGCAAGCTGGTGGACGATCTCCTCATTCTGTCTCGCGCCGAAAGCGACGCCGCGAACCTCGAATTCGTCGAGGTCGACATCGCCTCGGTGGCCCAGGCTCTCGTGAACGACGCCAAGCGGCGCCCGGACGCAGCCGAGGTCACGCTCCGGCTGGTTGAAGGCGCCCCCGCGAAGGCGTGGGCCGAGCGCCAGAGCGTCGAGCAGGTCCTCACGAACCTCATCGACAACGCCATCAAGTACACCGAGCCCGGCGGGCGGGTAGAGGTCCGGGTAGAGCCGTCGGAAGCCTGGGTGGAGGCTCGGGTCTCCGATACCGGCCTCGGCATTCCCGAGCAGGATCTCGCCCGGATCTTCGAACGCTTCTACCGTGTCGACAAGGCCCGATCCCGCGAGATGGGCGGCACCGGGCTCGGCCTCTCGATCGTTCGGCACCTGGTGCAGCGGATGGGCGGCGACATCGCGGTCGACAGTGAGCTCGGCAAGGGATCCACGTTCTCGTTCCGGCTCCCACGAAAACCCCCGGCCGGGACCTCCTGAGCGCGTAGCCGATCACGCGACAAGCATCGCCGAATCCGTGATTCTGGTCGCCGGGGCTCACAGCGTGAAGCACTCGATGACCCTACCGACGGACATGGTTCTTCGACCGCTCTTGGCGTAAGGAGGAGCACCATGTCCGTCGACGCGTACCTCGAACGAATCGCCTACACCGGCCCGACGAGCCCCACCCTGGAGACGCTCATCGGCGTTCACCGCGCCCACATGGACGCGGTGCCGTACGAGAACCTCGCGATCCATCTCGGAGGCGAGAACACCCTCGTCGAAGCCGACTTCGTCCAGAAGATCGTCACGAGGCGACGCGGTGGCTGGTGCTACGAGATGAACGGACTGCTCACCTGGGCGCTGCGCGAGATGGGCTTCGATATCACCCGTGCGTCCGCAGCCGCCGGCCGAGCGCTGATCGGCGACGACGCGGACGACAACCACCTGATCGCCTTCGCGGATCTCGACCGCCGGTGGGTGGTCGACGTCGGACTCGGGGACGGGCCGAGCGAACCGTTCCCTCTCGAGGAACGCAGCTGGTCGGAGGGACCACTCGAGTTCCGACTGGAGCGCCTCGACGGCCCGTGGTGGCGCTTTCACAACCACCAGACCGGCCTGGCGCTCTCGTGCGACTTCACCGAAGAGCCCCGCGAACTGCCGTCGTTCCAGAAGGTGTGCACGATGCTCCAGACCGAGGACGATTCGATCTTCCGCATCTTCGCGCTGGTGATTCGCCGCACGCCGGGTGGATTTCGCGCCCTTCGCGACATCACGTGGATCGAAGCCGTCGACAACGAGAAGCAGGAGCACGAGATCACGTCGGTCGAGGAGTATCGAGAGCGACTGACGGGACTCATCGGCCACTCGCTGGGCGCCGATGCCGACACCCTGTGGCGCGACGCCTCCGCGCGCGCGAAGAAGCGCGCCGACGACACCGCGAAGACGAAGTGAGCGCGCCCAGCCTCGGGGAACTCGTGGAGATGGCCGGCGCCGTCTGGCCAATTCTCCAAAACGCGATCACCTCGGGCCGACTCTTCCGGCCTCAGTGCCACCTGACCGACCCGGACCCCGACATCCTCTGCGAATGGGACGTCCGAATCCCGCTCGCCGATGGCACGCACGTCACCGCGAACGTGTTCCGTTCGAAGAGTGCGGCCGCCCGCGGCGAGAAGGTGCCGGTCGTGATGTGCGCGCATCCTTACGACAACCACTTGATTCCGGCGCTCGGGAAGACGCCCCTCGGCGGCCCCCCGCAGCAGTACCGGCTCATCCCGCAGGAAGACGCGCCCACCTTTTCGACGCTGACGAGCTGGGAGGCGCCCGATCCCAACTTTTGGGTGCGCGCGGGCTACGCCGTGGTCAACATGAACATGCCCGGCTACGCGAACAGCGGCGGCCGACCGACGCTCTTCTCGGCGTCGCAGACCGAGGCGTTCGGCGAGGCGATCGACTGGGTGGGGACTCGCGAGTGGTGCACCGGCAAGGTCGGGCTAAGCGGCGTGAGCTACCTCGCGATCAGCCAGTACGCCGTGGCCGCCGGCCAGACCTCGCGCGGCGTTCCGTCGTGTCTGCGCGCAATCAGTCCATGGGAGGGCATCTCGAACCTCTTCCAGGACATGTTCCGCGAAGGAGGGGTTGCCGAGACCGGCTTTCCCGTCTTCTGGTGGCACACCGAGGTGCGACCGACGATCAACTGCAGCGTCGAAGAGTTCGGCGCGAGCGAGGGCCACCTGCCGCAGGAAGTCGCAGAGGCCCATCCATTCTACGACGACTACTGGCGCGCGAAGGTCCCCGCCCTGGAAGCGATCGACCTCCCGATGCTGATCTGCGCGAGCTTCTCCGATCAGGGGCTGCACTCCCGCGGGAGCCTCCGCGCCTTTCGAAAGGCACGCTCGGCTCAGAAGTGGCTCTACACGCATCGCCGCCTGAAGTGGGACTCGTACTACTCAGACGAAGTTCTGGGACTTACGCGCGCCTTCTTCGATTGCTTCCTGAAGGACGACACCGAGAACGGGTTCCTCGACCAGGCGCCCGTCCGGCTCGAAATCCGCTCGTCGCGCGAGACCATCCACGAAGTTCGTGAGGAGCAAGAGTGGCCGATCGCACGCACGTCGTACCGCCGGCTCTACCTGGCAAGCGAGGAACTGACGGAGGCCGCCGTGCCGAAGGAGTCCGAGCTGATCTACGACGCTCGGACGGGCCAACTTCGCCTACGCTTCGCGTTCACCGAAGACACCGAGCTCACCGGCTACATGAAGCTCCGACTGTGGGTCGAGGCGCGCTCCGACGGGACCGAACCGACACCGGACGACATGATCCTCTTCGCGGGGGTCGAGAAAATCGACGGCCACGGGCAGAAGGTCCGCTTCTACGGCTCTGTCGGGAACCACGCCGACATCATGACGCGGGGTCTGCTGGCCGTTTCCCGACGCAAGCTCGACCGGGCGCAGTCGACGAGGTGGGAACCGGTCCTAAAGAACGACCAGGATGAGAAGCTCCAGGCGGGACAGATCGTATCCGTCGAGATCGCGCTGAACGCGAGCAGCACGTTCTTCGCCGCCGGCGAGGGAATCGAACTCATCGTGTCTCCCACGGAGATCGTGCCCTCGCCGCCCTTTCGCAAGGATGCGCGTACCAATCGCGGGGTCCACGTGATCTACTTGGGTGGACGGTACGACTCGCACCTGCTGATCCCGGTCGTCCCCGCGACTCATTGAGAGGCGAACCCCGGGTCGGCTGCGGGAGAGCCGGCCTTCGACGGGAGAGAACCATGCTTCACGACTTCCAGAACGGCGCGAGCACGATGACTCTCGCCGACGGCCTCGCCGGGTACCACGCGAGCCGCGACGACCTCACCAGGGGCCGCGGCCTCTCCCCGCAGGCCCAAGAGTTCTTCCGCTGCCACGACACCGCCCACGTCCTCTTCGGCACCAACGCCGGCTTCCGCCAACTCCTGTCCGACTAAAACCTCCCCGAGTCCCAGGAGATCTACGCGACCCTTGCTTGGGACGACTTCGAGGAATTCCTCCAAGTAAGCCTCGCAGAGTTGCGCTCCAACTTCCGCGTCGAAGTCCTGACGGTTCGTTGAGTAGAACCGTTCCTTGAGTGGGGACGTTCCTTAATCTCGACGATTTCTTTACTCGTCACTCTCGTGACGGGTGCTTTCGGAAACTCGTTTTGATTTCGGTCGGGCACGGGGGGCATTACCGTGCCCGGGTCGTACCCATCAGCCCCGCCGAACGCCTCGACACCGCCGGCAGGGCAATCTCGTCTCGCCTTGCTATACGATGAGGCATCATCCGATGGGACTCCTGAACGCAGCGCAGCAAGAACAGTGGAAGACGCACGGGTATTTCTCGCTGCCGGGCGAGCTCGGTCCGGAGACGGTCCAGGAACTCACGCGGTGGGTCGAGGAGGTTGCCTCCTGGTCGATTCCGAAGGAACCGGGGCTGCACCACACCGAGGACATCGACGGGGAGGAACGACTCGCGCGCTCCGAAGACTTCGATCCGTATCACGCGGGGCTGTCGGCCTTCATGCGCGACGGCGTAATCGCTCGCGTCCTCGAGGAGTTGTTCGGCGAGCCCGCCGTGTTGTTCAAGGAGAAGATCAACTTCAAGTACCCCGGAGGGGGCGGCTTCGCTCCGCATCAAGACGCGCCGGCCTACCGGTTCATCGACCACCACATCTCGTGCATGGTTCCGATAGACCCGTCGACCATCGAGAGCGGGTGCCTGTACTTCGCGCCGGGCTACGACGAGGGGCTGCTTCCCAACGCCGCCGGCCGCATTGACGAGACGTGGCTGAGCGGGGCCCGGTGGGAGCCGCTCGAAGCCATGCCGGGCGATCTGGTGTTTTTCGACTCCTACGCCCCGCACAAGAGCGGTACGAACGGCTCGAAGGCACCGCGTCGGCTTATGTACCTCACCTACAACAGCGCCTCGAAGGGCGACTTCCGGGAAACCTACTACGCCGACAAGCGCTCTGAGCTCAGAACGGAAGGCCAGGAAGGGGCGTCCGGACACGTCCGCATCTCAATCAACGACGACTTCCTCGGCAAACCCGTGACCGAGCGAACCCAACCACGCTGATCGCCCGACCTGGGCGTCACCGCCGAACGATGTGCTGGCGCGGGAACGGAGCCGAGTGTTCCCATTCGGCAAGCAGAGACCGCAGCGCCGTCACCAATGAGAGCGGCTGATCGAGCATCATGTGATGGCCGGCGAGCGAGATCTCGACCACCGGGGCAACACGACCCAACGCGTCGTACATGATGGCACCTACCTGCGCGGTGACGAGGCCGAACTCCGATCGAATCAGCGCAACGCGGCCGCCGTGAATCAGGACGAACCCCGGCTGGCCCCCTCCCCCCACGCCATCCGGTGAATCGAGCAACCGCTCACCGTGATTTCGTCCTCTTCGGCTTGGACGGCGAGCGCCTGAGCCAGCTACTGCGGGGCGTCTTCGGAAGCCATACCGCAAGGATGGAGATGGCGGGCCGACGCGATGCCGCCGCAGGTGCCGGCTGGAGGCGGGCCCCGGGCTGCGGTATGCCCACCACGTGGGCAAGAACTGGATCCCATCCGCATTCCTTCTCTGTGCATTCGTCGTCGGCCTCGCCGCTTGCGGCGACGGCGCGATGACCGCGGTCGGTATGGCCGCGGGATGGGTCGGCGCGGCTCCAGACCCCCGAGTGGCTGCGATCGCTCCGATCTCGGCCGTGACCGACGGCGATCTCCACCAAGGCACGCAAACGGGACCGAACGCCGGCTTCTCCCGCGAACCGTTGGAGAGCATCGTCGTACCCACACTCCTCATCGGTGGCGCGGCGGACGTCGGCGCCGAAACACTTCTCGAACCGTACACCACGACCTGCGGCCCCGACGTCCTTTCGATCACCGAGGCCACCGGTCTCACCAACCTGTACGTGGTCTCGTTCTTCAAGCGGCACCTCCACGGGGAAGCGGCGTAGCGTAGTTCCTCACGGAACAGTACGCAGGCACCGAACCCCAAGTCCGGTTCTCGACGAAATAGACCCGGCGCGTCCCCATCGAATCGAAAAGGAGCCCCCCATGGCAACGAGCGGCGAAACGATCAAATACAATGCAGGTGGAACCGAGCTGATCGGTTGGGCCGAAACTGGAACGGGAAGCACTCCGCGTCCCGGCGTCCTCGTCGTGCACGAATGGTGGGGGCTGAACGACTACGTCAAAGGCCGCGCGCAGCAGCTTGCCGCGCTGGGCTACGAGGCTCTCGCCGTCGACATGTACGGCGGTGGCCAGACCGCCGCCAACCCCGAGGAAGCCAACGGCCTCATGTCGGCCGCCCTCGGCGACGTCCCTGCCCTAGAGCAACGCTTCCAGGCCGCCGTCGATGCACTCAAGGCCCGGCCCGGGGTCGACGGCTCGAAGATCGCAGCGATCGGCTACTGCTTCGGCGGCGCGGTCGTTCTTCATGCCGCCCGTATCGGTCTGCCCCTGGCGGGCGTCACGAGCTTCCACGGCTCGCTCGGCTCGTTCCACAAGCCGGCGCCGGGAAGCGTGCAGGCGAAGGTCCTGGTCTGCCACGGTGCCGCGGACGCCCTCGTGCCAGAGGAAGACGTCGCCGCGTTCAAGGCGGAGATGGACGCCGCCGGGGCCGACTACCGCTTCGAAGCGTACCCCGGCGCCTTCCACAGCTTCTCGAATTCCGACGCGACCGCGGCCGGCGAGAAGTACGGCATGCCGCTCAAGTACGACGCAGACGCCGATGCCCGCTCGTGGGCCGACATGAGCGCGTTCTTCGGCAAGATCTTCGGCTGAGCGCTGCGCCTCCGCGCCCCACGACGACCGATCCGGCACTCCACCTCGACTTGTACGGCGTCGGTGTTCGCATCACCGCCAAGGACTAAGAGGTCCTCGGACGCATCGAGCGTGACTTCACGTTCTTCCGCGCGAACGCGACCGATGGAACGCCGGATCTGGTCATCGAAGCTCGGCTGGAAGAACCGCGCTTGGGCGGGATTCCGGCGCTTCGGGCGTCGGTCTTCACTCCCCGAAACATCTGTTACTCCGACGGGCCACGCACCTGGATGGACTACGCAGGGCGCGCCCTCGCGCTCTACGATCGCGACCGGCCAACGTTCAAGGCTTGGTCCACTGACCTGCACCTCCTGCATGCGATCGGGAACCGGGAGTGGCTCTGGCAACGGCCGTATACTAACTTTGAGCTACAGCACCGATGGGACCGCCCCACCGCCGGACACAAGCCCGATTCCGGCTTTCTCGGCGTTGGGCTGAACGGAGCGGGCAGCGGGCCTGCACTCCTCGGCCCAGGCAGTGTCCCGATCGAGCTCGATTCTGTCGACAGCGGAGCGGGAGACGGGTAACAGCGAGATCATGACGGGTATCGAGCGGATGTCCGGCGACCGGGTGGTCGATCGGTGGGAGATCCAAGACCTGACCAACGCCTACGCGGACGCGGTAGACGGACACGACTGGCCGCGATTCGGAGCGCTTTTCACTCCGGATGCCCGGATCGACTATCGCGAAGCCGGCGGCATCGCCGGAACCCCCGCCGAGCTCGGGGCCTGGATGCCGCAGGCGATGGCCGCCTTCAAATGGAGCCTGCACTCCATGTCGACGCACACCGTGGTTTTCGAGAAGGCAGACGCCGCTCGGGGGACTCTGCACGTCCTCGCCCGACACGGCGTCGACTTCGAGGGAACAGAAGAGCTGATGGACGTCGGCGCGATCTACGAGGACCGCTATGTCCGCACGGCGGCCGGCTGGCGCTTCGCGGAGCGCATCGAACGAACCAAGTACATCGTCGGTGGTCGGTTTGCCGATCTCGTGCGCCAAGCAGCCAGCGGTGGCAAATGACTGGACCCATCTCCTTCCCGACGAGCGTAGAGGAGCTGAGGACCGACCTCCTGACCGCCGTTCTCTCGGCCCGAACCCCCGGTGTGATCGTCGACGGCTTCGAGGTCGTGGTCACGAAGCACGCCGGAGAAGGGGTCGCCTCCACCGCAGACCGAGTCGTGCTCGAACTCACGTATGGCGCCGGCTCACCGCCGGGGCTCCCGACCAGATTGATCCTGAAGACGATGCTCGTCGGCCCACACGCCCCGCCGGAGATGTACGAGACGGAGGTCCGCTTCTACGACGAGATTCGACCAGGCCTCGACGCGGAGATGCCACAGGCATTCGGTTGTCACTTCGCACCCGAGTCGGGCTCGTTCGGACTTCTCATGGAAGACCTCGAGAAGCGCGACGCGCGCTTCCCGAATGCCCTCGACACCGTCACGCTGCCCGAGATCGAATCCCTGCTCACGCAGCTCGCCACGGTCCACGCTCGCTTCTGGCGCAGCCCACGCCTCCGCACCGATCTCGCGTGGGTCCCCACGCCGATGCAGGGTGGGATGGCCGACATCTTCACGAAGTTCGGCCGCGAATTCGTGCAGAGCCAGGTGGATCAGCATCCGTTCAAGCAGGAGCTCATCGCGCCGCTCGGACGATCGGTCTCCGAGCTCTGGGAGCTGCTGACCCGCGTTCGGGAGGAGCAGACCGCTCTGCCCCCGACCCTACTTCATGGCGACCCACACATCGGGAACACATATCTCCTGCCTGGCGAGCGTGGCGGACTCCTCGACTTCCAGCTTCTGACGCGAGGCTGCTTCGCCCACGACGTGATCTACCTGATGGTGACCGGGCTCGCGACGGAGGTCCGCCGCACCCACCAGCGCTCGCTCCTCGAACACTACCTCGACCGACTCCGCGCCGCCGGCGTCACCGACCCTCCCGAGGCCGAAGAGGCCTGGCTCCTGTGCCGAAAGGCGTCCCTGTGGGGGCTCGTGATCGGATGGCTGATCTGCCCGCCGGCGAACTACGGCGTCGAGATTACGACCGAGAACATCGCGCGGACCGTCGCCGCAGTTCAGGACCTGGACGCCATCGCCGCAATCACTTGAGAGCCTTGCGGCGCGACAGCTCCGCCACGATCTCCCGGTACCGCTCGCGCGTGATCGGATACTTTCGCAGGAACGACAGCGCGACCAGATTGAGCACGATGATCCACGGGCCGACGGCCCAACCCAGCAGGTCGACCTTGTTCTGCGGCACCGTCCCCGGAATCGCCCGGGCCGGGAACGCGATGAGTTGCAGCGTGATGCCGCCGAGAAGATTCCCTACGCCGGAGACCGCCTTCCCTGCGAACGCGATCGCCGCGACGAACACCCCTTCCTGACGCTCGCCCGTGATCAGTTCGTTCTCGTCGACGGAGTCCTGAATCATCGACCGCATGAGGATCATCAGCGCCAGGAAGCTACCGAGGCTGATCGCCGCATGGCCGGCGATGATCGGCAGAAGCCGCGGATCGCCGTTCTCCGGGAGGATATGGAGAAATCGCGCGAAGATCGGCAGCGGCGAGAAGACGATCGCGAAGGCCATGAGCCCGGTCGCGGCGCGTCGTTTGTCGAGGAACAGGCTGATCTGTCGGGCCGCAACGACCGCGACCGGTACTGCAAGAACGACCATGCCCAGCAGGACCGCCTGATCGGAATCGTCGAACTCCCAGAAGTACGTCGTCATGTACAGGCGGAAGGCCTCGTCGAACCCCATTCCGATCGCGCCGATCATCGTGGCGATCAGGATCATCCGATACGAATGGTTCCCCCACGCCTCGCGCAGATCACTCACCAACCGCGTCGAACTGAACGACGACTGGGGCTTCCGCAGGCTTGGAATCAGGTTGTGCGTTCCTACCGTGCAGACGAGGATCGCAACGAACGCCATCACCGCTGCTGCCGTCGCGACCGAGACGTACGCCTGCGGATCGTTGCGGCCGCCTTCGAAGTTCGGAAAGAACATCGTCCACGCCACGAGCGCCAAGCCGACGGTCCCACCGAACTCGAAGAGAGCCCGCAGGCCGGCGATCGTGGTGCGCTCGTCGTAGTCATCCGTCAACTCAGGAGCGAGAGCGTCGCTCGGCACCTGGTACAGGGTGAGCGAGAGCCGGACCGCGATCGACAGGACCGTGAGCCAGACGAACAGACCGGCCGTACCGAGACCTTCGGGAGGACTCAGAAGGCCGTAGAGACTCAGCGCGACAGGAAGTGCCGCCATGTACATGAAGAGATGACGCCGCCCGAAGCGAGAGCGGAAGTGATCGGAGATGGAACCCATCAGCGGATCGCTCACCGCATCGACGCACATCGTGAGAAACACCGACAAGCCCGCCATGGCTCCGGGCAAGCCCAGAACGTTGGTCTCGTAGTACAGCAGGAAGATGTCGAAGACGGCGTTCTTCGCACCGACGGCGAGCGAGCCACTTCCGTAGAGGAGCTTCGTCGAAAACGGTACGGATGCATTGCGTTTCATGGCGGGAAGCGCCGTGGGCGGCCGCGACTGCGAAGCCTCTGCCGCCGATACGCTGAGCTTCATGAATCTCAGACGCGCGAAGGAAGCAAAAGGTTGAACCCGACGCCAATCTTGACCGAAGAAAGCCCCACCGCATATGAATCGCTGCGGTGATCGACTTCGAAGCGGAACTACGGGAGGCGTTCGACCCGACCGCCGGAACTCTTACGGTCTCGGATGTCTGGGAGGGCTTTCCCGCAACGGCCTTCGGCGGATTCGTTGCCGCCGCAAGCCTGGTCGCGGTCTCCGGAGCCGCGGAACACCCCCGCCCCCTGAGCTTCTCCACCCGATTCCATCGACCGGTCCCGGCCGGGCGAGCGGTTAAGGTGGAAATCGAACCAGAGCGCCTCGGCCGGCTTGTCGATGCGCTGACCGCGCCGGTCCAGAGTGACGGCAAGCTCCTCGCCGCGGAGGGAACGAGCCAGGCAGCGCTCGTTCCCATGCTGACGTGAGCGACCCGATCGTGAGCGATCCCTCGGAGCTCGCACCTCACCTCGTTCGCAGGTCCGACGAATCGGACGATCGTAGGTTCTACCAGCAACCGCGCCTGGTCACCCACGTCGACGATGCCACGATCGCCGCACTCACGAAGGTGTACCGCGATAGGATCCCGGCCGGCGCATCGATCCTCGACTTCATGTCGTCGTGGATCTCGCACCTCCCTTCGGATATCGACTACGAACGGGTCGCCGGGCAGGGCATGAACGCAGTCGAACTCGGTGAGAACCCTAGACTCACCGACCGCCTGGTCCATGACCTCAACGCCGCGCCGACGCTCCCCTACGAAGACGAGTCGTTCGACTTCGCGATCAGCGCCTTCTCGGCGCAGTACCTCACGCAGCCGGTCACGGTGTTCTTCTCGATCGCGAAAAAACTTCGGCCCGCCGGGACCATTCTCGTCGCGGTGTCGCACCGCGTGTTCCCGACCAAGGCCATCCATGCCTGGCAGGCCCTGCCGCCGAGCGAGCGCCCCCGACTCGTCGAAAAATGCTTCGAGCAGGCCGGACGGTTCACTGACATCGAAACCACCGATCACTCACCCACAGGCGCCGACCCTCTATGGATCGTCAGCGCACGGAAAGCGTGACCGGAACCGGAAGCCAGCACCGTTCAAGGCTCGACCTCTATTTCGACGATGTCCGTCAGCTCGGCGGAAAACTCGTCCGCGGGCCACGTCGCCGTGATCGTCGCGGTGCCGACGCCCACCATCTGCCCCCAGTTCGGCTGGAGCCCCGCGTCGGCGCCCATCGCAAGGACGGCCGGGTTCGACGACGTCCACGTGGGAATCTGGTTCACCCCCTGCGTTGCCCCGGAGGCGTACTCGACGCGCGCCTTCAGTTTCAACGGCTCGCCCACCTGGCCTCGGAACACGCCATCCTTGTCGGCCTCGGGGACGCTCTCGAAGATCCTCAGGTCGACCCGAACTTTGCGCGCGGTGATGACGCCCTCGGCACTGAAGCCGAAGGCCACGTCGTATGCCGTCACCGTGACGATCCCGTCGTCGAGCCCGGTCACCCGGCCCCCGTTCGGCCCCGTCGACTCGACGCTAAGCGCCGCGGGGTCTCCCGACGTCCACTGGGATTTCGCAGTGACGTCGACCTCGTGGCCGTCGGTATAGATCCGGAACGAGCGCAGATTCCGGCCGTCGGGATAGTCGACGTTCGCCTTTTTTGGACGAACCTCGATGCGTGCGACGGAAGCGGCGTGGCACCTCACGGTCGTGTCGCCCAACGTGTCCGTCGACGTGAGCAGCGGAGCGGGATCGATCACAAAGATGCTGGAGGAACCGATCGAACGGCAGGTGACGAGGCCCGACTGCGTAACCGCCACCGCCGTCGGATTCGTCGAGAACCAGAGAAGATCGTCCGTGCGATCCACGACCCCGCCCCCGTCAAGAAGCCCGAGTCCGTACAATCGGGCGGTCTGCCCCGCATCGAGGAGACTCCGACGCGGACTTTCGCGCAACCCCGGCTCCGGGGACACCTGGAACCCGACGAGCGTACGACCCACGACAACGACCGCGCGCTCGAGACCCACCGACGCGATGCCCGTATCCCGATGGGTGGCGATCACCCGCGTGTCGCCGTCGGCATTCGCCCGGACAAGAGCGCCGCGAGCGATCGACGCCACGGCCGTCGAGCCGACGGACCAATCCACCTCACTGGTCAGATCGACCACGCTCCCGTCCGAATAGTGACCGAGCGCCTGGAACACCTGCGTGCCCGCAACCGAGAGTGCGACGGCGCGCGGCTCCACCGAGACGGACACGAGCCCCGTCACGACGTGGACCACACCGCTCTTCGCGTCGGAACGGGTTCGCGATCCCCGATCACTCGCTTCGATGATCGCGATGCCCTCCGCGCGAGCGATCACCCTGCCCGGCACATCTCCATCGAGCTCTGCGAGATCGGGATCCAGCGACCGCCAGCGAAGAGTCGCCGTTTCGTCGAAGGGCCCCGTTCCGTCGTTATAGGTCGCGGTCGCGCCAAGATCGATCACCTGCCCGACCTCGACGACGTTTGACGCCGGATCGACGACGATCCGCTGGTGCGAACGCACCGTGACGGGCAGCCACGCCGTGACTCCCGTTGCCGGATGCACCACTTCGATCGTCGCAATCCCGGGGCGACGACCGCGAACGAGCCCGCTCGCTCGAGCATGCGCCACGCGGCGTTGAGCGGACCGAAGCTGAAGATCTCCGATCGGAATCGGAACGGTGGAGCCGTCGACCAGCACGCCCTCCACCGAGAACACCTGGTCAGCCCGCTTCGCGACGACGAGGTGGCTTGGGTCGAACCGCAGCCCCACCAGTTCGGCCGGATCCTCGACCGGAGCCGAACCGATGGCCAGGCGCCCGGTAGTCGCATCGGAGCTCATGCCGGAGACAGGATCAACCACGCGAAGGACGGCGAGGCCATCGGACAGTCCGGTCGCGAGTCCCTTGTTGATGCCGTCGTCGACCTCCCCGATGCCGGCTCCGGATGCGACGTCCCACACGACGCGCGCGGTGACGTCGACGTTCGTCTGGCCGTCATCGAAGTCCGCAAGCGCCGTGAACGGGCCCTGCTCTCCCACGAGGAGGCTCGTCCTCGCCGGCGAGATCCGGAGCCGGAGCATCCGCGTGACCTCGATGCGACCCTTCATCCGTCCGCTCCGACCCGACAGCGGATCGTGCGCATGCACGGTCGTACGTCCTTCCGCCCAAGCCGTAACCACGCCCGAATCGATCGTCGCCACGCCGCGATTCCGAACGCGGAGCACGACGCGGTCGGTCACGTCCGTCATCGAGCCGTCGTGATGGACGGCGGTGACGAGAAGCGGTGCACTGTCGCCCGGCAGAAGACGAACGATGGCCGGATCGAACACCAGATCCCGGATCTGTTCGACAAACGGGGTGAACTCCGGTGTCGGCGTCGCGGACGGCCCCGGCGTCGGCGTGGGAGCCAAGACCGTGATCTCCCCTTCACTTACCGGGGAGGCAATGCCCGTCACCCCATGCACGGCGGAGATATTCGCAGTGCCGGGAAACATCCCGGTCACCCGGCCGCGCGTCCCCGCGACGCCCGAGACGACGGCGACAGAAGCCTGATCCGACGACCAGAGCACTTCCTCGGACACGTCCGCACCCAGGCCATTGTCGAAGGTTGCGAGCGCGGCCAGAGGAAGCTCTTGTGCGATCATCAACTGGGCGCTCGCCGGGCTGAGGTGGAGCTGCTCCATCTCTCCGACCCAGATCTCCGGACGATCGGACGTCGACCGCCCCGAGGGGACGTGGTCCACTCGGATGCTCGCGGTGCCGGGCGACAGCGCGTACACGCGCCCCGCGCTGTCCACCGACGCGATCGCCGGACGGTTGCTCTGATACGTTACCTCGGACGTGATGTCGCGGATCGTGTCATCGTCGAACTCGCCGAGAACGGTGAGTGCGACGACGTCGCCGATGAGCGCCGCCGCCGCCTCCGGCGACGCGATCACCTCCAACAGCTCCGCATTCGGGTCGGGGGCCGGTTCGACGGTCACCACCGCCGCGTCGTCCTCCGACTCCGTTCCCGAAGCCGGATCGCGGACCTGGATGTCGGCCTCTCCGGCCGAAAGTCCATCGACGAGTCCGTTCGAAACGACGGCGACAGCCTCCTCACTGGACTCCCATTCGACCACGCCCGTGACGTCGAAGCCCATCCGACCGTCTTCCAGCTCTGCGAGCGCGCTGAGGCGCACGTCTTCCCCTACCTCGATCGTCACGGCCGTCGGTGCGATCGTGAGTTCCAGGATCTCCCACACGGTTACTTGCGGCGGATCGTCGGTGCGCACGCCCGTGGGGAGGTGCTCCACGCGGATCTCCGTGTCGCCGTCGCCCACCGCGATCACGGTCGAGCCGACGACGATCACCACGTCTTCGTCTTCACTATCGAACGAGACGGCCCCCGTGAGGTCGGCCGTCGAGCCGTCGTCGTAGAGCCCGGTCACTTTGAGATCGGCCTCTTCCCCGGGACCGAGCTCGATCACTGCGGGCTCGACGAGCAAGTCATCCAGCTCGGGTTCGTCCGCGAGCGAGATCACCGGGCCGGCGAAGACGCAGGACATCAGAAGGAGAAGTACGGCGAGGAGTTGTTTCATAGGAGTCGGGGCCGTGAAGCAGGGCTAGGGTGCACCGGTAGCCTTTGGTCAAACAGACCAACTTGCGATGTCGCAAGACCCACGCCAAGAGGCCTCGCAGATCCCTCGCATTCACGCGGGTTCGTGGGCGTCGAGCGCCCCCCTACCCCCGCATTCCAGGCAGGCCGGGCATGCCTGCACGGTTCCGAACCGCGGCCGCAGAGTGCCCTATAGAGGCTACGCGACGCGCGGGATCGAAGAACGGCCGGTCACCGTCGACCACACACCGATGGACGCTCCGGCGCTGTGGGAAGTGGTCGTTCACGACCCGGTGCACCGTCGAGCGCTCGTCCCAGATCGCGAGGTCGCCCGACTGCCACGACCACCGGCAATGAAAGCGTGACTGCTCGATGTGTCGACGCAGGAACGCGAGCATCGCAGTGCTCTCGTCGTCCGTCATGCCATCGATTCGACGCATGAAGTCGCCACCCCACAGGAGGGCTCGCCGTCCGGTCTCCGGATGCGTGCGAACGAGCGGATGCGTGACCGGCGGGTACTTCTCTCGCAATTCATCCAGGAGTTTACGCGCCTCTTCCGAGTCGCCCATCTTACGGCTGGCCGCCTCGATGAACGACTCGTTGTCGTGCACCACCTCGAGACCGGCGAGCAACTCCTGCATGGTCGACGAAAGCGCCTCGTACGCCGTCGTCATCGAACCCCACATCGTGTCGCCGCCCACCTCAGGAACGACCCCTGCGCGCAGGAGAGCGACCTTCGGCGGCTCCGTGGTCCACGTAACGTCGGTGTGCCAGTAGTCCGCCTCGTTCGGGCTGTCCGGACCGTCTTCGATCACCTGGAACGTGGGGCCGGTCGCACCCATGAGCTTCAGCAACGGGAAGACGCTGGGCTGACCGAAGCGGTGCGCGAACGCCATCTGCGCCTCGTCGTCGAGCCCGGAATCCCGGAAGAAGATCACCTCGTTCTCGAGCAGGGCCTGGTGAATCTCCCCGAATGTGGCGTCGTCCAGCGCGCCGAGATTCACGCCGGAGACCTCGGCCCCCAGGCTGCCAGTGACGCGACGCAGCTTGATTCCCTGGTAGATCATCTGGACAGTCTGACACACGGACATGCCGCATTGCGAAGGGGAAACGGAATGAAAATTCGAGTCATCATGCCGATACTGGCAGCCCTGCTGATCGTCGCCTCTGGATGTTCCGACCGCGACGCGGACACCGACGCGCTCACGGTCGACCCCATGACCACCGAGGAGCCCAGTGACCAGGGCCGGTTCCCGAGACAGCAGTTTCCGATCAGCGACGAGATCGTCGAGGTTCCGACGGGGCCGAACCGTGACCGGGAAGCGTTCTTCGGAGACCTGCACGTCCATACCGCCTACTCCTTTGACGCGTACGCCTTCGGGACTACCGCGATGCCGTCCGACGCCTACCGATACGCGAAGGGCGAGGGCCTTCTGCACCCGGGCGGCTTCAACGTGAAGCTCCGCGAGCCCCTCGATTTCTATGCGGTTACCGACCACGCGATGTTCCTCGGCCTCGTTCGCGCGGCCGCCGACACATCCACCGAGTTCTCGAAGCTGCCGCTGTCTGAGCCACTCCACGACCTCAACGCCCCCGACAACATGAGCCTTCTGAGCGTGCCGCAGCGGATCAAGACCTTCGGAACCTTCATCCCCAACGTGCTCACCGGGCTCGCGGACGGATCGGTCGACAAAGAGATCGCCGCTCGGGTCACGAAGAGCGCGTGGCAGGACACCATCGACGCGGCCGAGCACTTCAATGAACCCGGAGAGTTCACGACGTTCGTCGCGTACGAGTACACGTCGTCGTCCGACGACCGCGGCAACCTCCACCGCAACGTGATCTTCAAAGACAGCGACCACCTTCCCGCGGTCCCGTTCTCCCGGTTTCATTCGCAGAACCCCGAAGGCCTGTGGGACTGGATGGACGGCCTCCGCGAACAGGGCATCGAGAGCCTGGCGATCCCGCACAACTCCAACGGCTCGAACGGCCAGATGTTCAAGCTCGTCGATTGGGCGGGCGATCCCCTCGATGACACGTACGCGGAGCAACGCGCGCGCAACGAACCTCTTGTTGAGATCACGCAGGTGAAGGGAACATCGGACACGCATCCCGCCCTATCCGACTCCGACGAATGGGCCGACTTCGAGATCATGCCCTACCGAGTCGCCACGATGCTGCCCAGCGCGCCTCCTGGCAGCTATGTGCGCGATGCGCTCCGGCGCGGACTCTTTCTCGAGGAGCGCGGTGTCGAAAACCCCTACAAATTCGGCTTCATCGGCTCGAGCGATACGCATACAGGCGCGATCTCGGACGACGAATCCAACTTCTTCTCGAAGGTCGGAATCCTCGACAGCACCCCACAGCTCCGCGGCTCCGTACCCTTGGGCTTCTTCGAATCGATGGCCGCGAAGTGGGCGCAACCGAATCTCGTGAAGGAATTGGATGGACGAGAGTACGGCTGGAGCGCGACCGCAACATACGGCGCCTCCGGGCTCGCGGCCGTCTGGGCGGAAGAGAACACGCGCGCGGCGATCTACGACGCGTTCCGCCGCAAAGAGACCTTCGCGACCTCCGGCCCGCGGATGCGCGTGCGCTTCTTCGCCGGCTTCGACCTGGACGAGGACCTACTCAACGCCCACGACGTCGTCAGCCAAGCGTACGCACGTGGCGTGACGATGGGCGCCGACCTGCCGGCGAAGGGAATCGACCGACCGAGCTTCCTGGCGTGGGCGACGCGCGACCCCAAGGGCACACCCCTTCAGCGCCTGCAGATCATCAAGGGATGGTCGGACGCCGATGGGACGTACGAACGCGTCTACGACATCGCTTGCTCCGAGGGCGCGAAGCCCGATCCGAAAACGCACCGTTGCCCGGACAACGGAGCCAAGGTCAACATCAGCACCTGCGAGATCTCGACCGACACCGGCAGCGACGAGCTTAGCGCCGTCTGGTCCGACCCTGACTTCGACCCGGCGCAACGCGCGTTCTACTACGTTCGCGCTCTCGAGAACCCGACGTGCCGCTGGTCGACCTGGGACGCGGTCCGCGCCGGCGTCGAACCGCGACCGGACCTGCCGCAGACCTTGCAGGAGAGAGCCTGGTCCTCCCCGATCTGGTACCTGCCGACCGGCGAGACAGCGCCCGCGGCCGGCGCGCTCTGAGCAGAATGCTTAGACGGCGCCCGAACCAAACTGCGGGTGCCTCGTGATGCGGCCGCCGACTTCGGCCTCCGATGCTTCGTCGACGTCACTCGGGAAGCGGGCGTGGCTCCGGTGCCAGCGGTCGAGCCACGCCGAGCCCAGCAGCATGCGGTTCCGTTCGGCGACGTGCGCAACGGCGGCGGGAGTCATCGCGAGTGTGGTCTCGGGGCGTGTCCCCGTCGGGGCTCCCACGCCGACGTAGAAGCCAGCGGCGAGCATCGCCGTCCGCGCGGCGGTGGACGCCGAATAGGTGAAGAGCTCGGTGTCGCGCTCCCCGCAGGCCGCGAAGACGTGCTCGAAACAGGCCAGCGTCCACAGCGGCCCGTCCGTCTTCGCCGAGAAGGGATCGAAGAAGATACAGTCGGGTATAGGGGCGTCCTCAATGCGAGTGAGGAAGTCTCCCTCGAGGAGATTCCACTCAAAGGGGACCCGCTCCGACTTCCACTCGCCGAACCGGAGGAGGAGGTTCGGCGCGGCGCAGCGCAGGTGAGGAAACTGTCGCGCGCTTCGCAGCGCGAGGCGCAGCGAGCCCGCATCGTTCTCGAAGCTCACGAGATGGACGGGCCTCTGCTCTAGATCTCCGGTCCCCTCGCAGCAGCGGAGCGCGGCCATCGCGTTGTGCGCGGCGCCGAGACCGACATCCCAGACGACGAGCGGCTCCGTCGTAGGCTCGCGGAGCCGCTGAGCGATCCGTCCCTGCTCGACGTACAACTGCTGGGCCTCGACCGTGGGATCGAGGCCCGCGTGCATGATCTCTCCGGACGTTCGGTCCGCGACGCTCGCGAATCCCTTCTCCGAGACGCGAACCTCGAACCGATCCAGCGCCTCCTTACCCAGCCGGCGACGACGGGGCTTGGACACGAGCGGCGGATGCTCCGGATCGGTCGCCGTGAGAAGAGGACGCTGCTCGTCCCGGAACGCGGCGAACGTGCCCTCGAGGATGTGCCGCCGCATGTCCGCCATCAAACGGTGGTAAAAGTGAAGGTTGTGCAGGCTCAAGAGGCTCCACCCGAGCGTCTCACTAGCCTTGATGAGGTGATGGAGATAGGCGCGGGTGTAGCGCGCACAGGTCGGACACGAGCAATCTGGATCCAGCGGACGCTCATCCAGCTTATAGACGCCCCGATAGACGTCCAAGCGACCGACCGAGGTGAAGGTCACGCCCTGCCTCGCAAGCATCGACGGAATGATGCAGTCGAACATGTCGACGCCGCGGTCCACCGCCTCCAGGAGGTCGATCGGCATGCCGACACCCATCAGGTACCGCGGATAACTCTCCGGCAGCAGAGCGCTCGTAAGGGACGTGAACTTCTCGCGCTCGTCCTTCGTCTCTCCCACCGCCAAGCCGCCGATCGCGAAGCCGTCGAACGGAAGTGCGGTCAGGGTTTCGGCGCTCTCGCGCCGGAGGTCATCGAAGCACGCGCCCTGGACGATTCCGAACAGCGCCGACGGCGCATCCCCACGCGCCTCGAGACTTCGCTTAGCCCAGCGGTGCGTGCGATGCATCGCCGCCACGGCCGCCGCGTGATCCGACGTCGACGGGATGCACTCATCCATCGCCATCATGATGTCGCTTCCGATCGAGAGCTGCGTCGCGATGCTGCGCTCCGGGCTCAGGACGATCTCGGTGCCATCGAGATAGCTTCGGAAAACGGCACCCTCCTCCGTAATCTCGCGATCGTTCGGCAGCGAGAAGACCTGGAAGCCGCCCGAGTCCGTCAGAACGGAGCCGCCCCAGTCCATGAAGCGATGGATTCCGCCGATGCGCTCCAGCACCTCGGGGCCCGGCCGCAGCAGCAGGTGATAGGCGTTGGCCAGGAGGACCTGCGCCCCTGCCGCCTCGAGCTCGTCGGTGTGAAGACCCTTCACCGTCGCATGCGTGCCAACAGGCATGAAGATAGGCGTCAGCACCTCTCCGTGGAGGGTGTGGAAGCGGCCGGCGCGGGCCTGGGAGTCCGTCGCCGTGCCCTCCAACGCGAAGCGAAGGCGAGTCATCCCCGGGGAGGGTGGCATGCGGCCGGTCTCCGGGCCAATCGGGCGGGCGGGGCGGGCGAGGCCGCGAAAGAGACTCGCGTGATCCCGGAATTCACGTACACTCGTTGGCGAGTCGCCGCCTGCAGCGGCGGGAGCCGGGTTTGCCCCGGCGATGCTCACACGTTTGGGGTTAAGGGATGCCGGTGTTCGCGAAAGAAGAGGTGGATCCGCCTGAGGTTTCGGCCTCGAGCCGGATCGGACGCCTCGCCGCTCGGATCTTCGCCTACGAGCCGATCGGCCGCCGTGGCGTCACCTACCTCGACCGGTGGGTGCTAGCCCGACTCGGTGAGCGCCGCCTCTACCTCCACCGCTTCCGCTTCGACGACCCCGAGGAGCCGCACAACCACCCCAGGACGTTCGTGTCGTTCCTCTTCTGGGGCTCTTACGAAGAAGAGACTCTTCTCCCCGACGGCACCCTGGTCGCCCGTGAAATGCGTGCACCGCATCTGCGGCGCTTCCCACCCGAGCACGCGCATCGCATCATACGCTGCGCCGGCGCCTGGTCCCTCGTCGCCGTCGGCCGACGTCGGCAGGACTGGGGCTTCCTACAGATGAACGAGGCCGACTAGGGCCGTGCACCGGGGGACACACTCTCGTGCGCCCCCAGTCATCGGAAACTCAGCGTGTGCGCCAGATGAGACTTGCCGGCAGCATGAGACGGATCGCGCTCACCTTCGAGCTGTCGCCATCCTTCACCACGACGTAGAAAAAGTATCCGGTACGAGTGCCAATCGCGTTGCCGGCCGGGTACGTCGCTCCGAAGGGTTCCTAGGTGCCATCGGCGACTGCCACACCAGTGCCCGGAAACCGTACGTTCTCCACCACGAGGTTCAGCCCGGAGTTCTTCAAGACGCTCCCGTGCTCGATGTCGAAGAGACGCTTGAGCTCCGCCGGCCTTCAGGCAGGGAATCTGCACATCGAGGCGCGTGCCCTTGTCCCCCACCTGCGGCGACCCCACCGCCCAGCTGATTGCCGAGATAGAAGTTCCATGCAATCCCGCACGCCGCCATAGGATCCTCGGGATCAATCCTCGGGAACGGCTTGCCGAAGACATGCCCCGGAACTTCGCCGGTCTCCTTGGACTTGAGTCCATACGTCTCGACGTCGAGTTCATACTTACTCTCGTTCGCCTCCGAGGCAGCTCAGTAGGTTGCGCCCAGGTTGTTCTTGAACTTCTCGTCGCCGACCGGAACGACGGTGAACGTGTGGTCACCGGACTTCAGACGCTTCAGAACCGACGCCGGCAGGAGGCGCTCGGCCGACGCCACGTCTGCCAGCAACAGGAAACCGAGCCCCAACGCTAACACGCCTCAGGCCACCCGAATCGGGGACCTGGTGCTCGTGTCTGTTTGCATGACAAATCTCTCTGCTTCCTGTGAAGCCCTCGTGGTTGAGACAGCGGTTGGAAAGTCGGGCATACACCACGTCCCAAACGGCGACCAAGCCCCTTGTGAGGCGAAAGATCCCGGAGGCGTGACCCCCGCGCGGACCCGAGTTAGAGCCTACGCATGACCACGGATGAGACTGTCGACGCCTGGCTCGCACAGGATCCGCTGCCGGAGGAGCCGGCTGCGATCGTGGAGAAGTGGCTGAGTGAGGCATTCCAGACCAAACGTCAGGAAAGTCCCCATGCAGTCGCCCTGGCGACCGTCGATCCCGACGGTCGGCCGTCAGTAAGGATGGTCCTGTGCAGCCAGATCGATGCCGCCCGGGGCGCGTTCACGATGTACAGCAACCGCGAAAGCCGAAAGGGCCGCGCGCTGGCTGCGGACCCACGCGCCGCGATCGCCTTCCACTGGCCGGCACGCCAGGCCCGGGTCGAAGGCCGGATCGAGTGGACTCCCGACGAGGTGAGCGACGCCTACTTTGCCGGCCGACCGCTCGAGGCCCGTATCGGCGCGTGGGCGAGCCGTCAAAGCGAGCCGCTCGCGTCCCGCGCCGACCTGCTCGCCGCCGTCGCCGCCGTTCAAGCCCGCTTCGGGGCGGTACGCGAGGAGGACGTCGTACCTCGCCCGCCCCACTGGGGCGGACTCACGCTCGTCGCCGAGTCGATCGAACTCTGGGTCAGCCGGGTCGGGCGGGTCCACGACCGCGCCGTATGGACGCGCCCCGCGCCCGGCGAGACCTGGACCGCAACCCGGCTGCAGCCCTGAGCGGGTTCAGCCCAACAGCGTGTCGCCCATCGACAGGAACGCCCGAGACGCCGAGTTGATGTAATGCCAACCGGCCAGCACGGTTCGACGTCGGCACCGAGCTACCGCAAGCGACCCAGGGCCGCTACAACCTGATCAACGCGCGCCTCAGCTACGACTTCCTGAACGATCCCGCGCAGGTAGCGCTGTGGGGGCGCAATCTGGCGGACGAAACGTATTTCCAATCCACCTTGCCGATCGCGGGGCCGCTCGGCATCATCCAACGCGGCTACGCGCCGCCCCGTCTGTGGGCCGCAGAGCTCACCTATCAATTCTAAGATGAAGGAACAGATAATGCCTCTTTCGAACTCCATCCTCCTCGCAGCTCTCGTTCTCCTCACGAGTTGCGCCAGCCTCACCGGAAACGCAGCACCTCCGATGCCGATGCGCCCGGGTGTCGTGGAGTTCAACCTTCGGCAACTCGACCCGCAGGGGAATCGGCCCTCTTCCGGCTTTCAGCCTCTCACGTACGAGTTCTGCGTACCCGCCAATCCGAATGCGACCGGCGGCGTCGAGAGTATCGACCGTACCGTACGCTGCCACCCGGGGGTCCCGGGCCGCATCGGTTGCCTGCCCAACCAGGCTCTTTGCGTCGGCAACACCGGTCAGTCGAACTGGGCGAGTGTTCTCGCCGAGCTTTCGAACGAGCCGTTCGTACGCCGGATCATCGACACCGGGATGCCAACACCGCCGCAGAACTGACGGGCGCACGCTGCGATCAGTGAAGGGTCTCGGTTCGATTCGCGCCGAGCTGCTCGATCGCCGATGGCACGCCGGGTAACCCGGGGTGGACGACCAGCGCGCGCTCCAGGGCGATCCGTGCGGCATGCGCATCGCCGTTCCGATCGGCGATCTGCGCGAAACCGCAGAGGGCCCCGAAGTGACGGGGCTCGAGCTCGAGGGTCCGTTGAATATCGCCGACGCTCTCCGCATCACGGCCCAGGACGAAGTACAGCGTGGCACGCTTGTTCCAGGCTTCGGCCCAGCCGGGCCACGCGCCGACCAGCCCGTCCAGAATCCCCTCGGCCCGCTCGTGTTCACCCGCGTTCATCGCGGTGATCGCCTGCTCCATCTCGGCCTCGATCTCGGGATCCTCGTGCGCGCACCAGATCTCCCAGATATTGCCCTCAATGGTACTGCGCTGCTCCTCCTCGCCGTCGTGGAGCGTCAGGAACAGCAGCTTCAAATCCTCCGAAACCTCCTCACAAGGCGCCGACGGCAGCTTTTCGATCAGAAGCGCCGCCTCGTGGATGCGGAGGCTCAAGTCCGGGGTCGGCATCGGCCATCATCCTGCCCGAACGGATCGCACTCTGGAAGGGCTCGTGACTCGCAGTTCGCGCTGGTAGAAACGACGAATGGAGATCACCCGCCCCGAAGACGTCGGCCTGTCCACCCCCGGCCTCGCCCGAATCACCAATCACCTCGAACGGCACTACGTCGTGCCGGCGAAGATCGCGGGTTGCCTCACGATCGTCGCCCGCAAGGGCCACATCGTCCACTGCGAGGCTCAGGGCTCCATGGACCTCGAGCGCGAGAAGCCGATGCGCGAGGACGTCCTCTTCCGCATCTATTCGATGTCGAAGCCCATCACGTCGGTCGCGATGATGATGCTCGTCGAGGAAGGCTCGGTGCAGCTCACCGATCCCGTCCACCGCTTCATTCCGGAATGGAAGAACCTGCGCGTCTACGAGTCGGGCAACCATCCCCGGTTCGTCACCCGCCGCGCAGAGCGCCCGATGACGATAGCCGACCTCCTGACCCACACCGCCGGCCTCACCTACGGATTCATGGAACGCACGAACGTCGACGCGGCGTACCGCAAGCTCGGAATCCTCGGGCGCACCGATGGACCCACCCTTCGCGACATGATCGAGGGACTCGCCGAGCTCCCGCTCGAGTTCTCCCCCGGAACTTCTTGGAACTACTCGGTTGCAACTGACGTGCTCGGCTACCTGGTCCAGACGATCTCCGGGCAGCCCTACGACCGCTTCCTGCAGAATCGCATCCTCGGCCCTCTGGGGATGACCGACACCGGCTTCACCGTCCCCGATAGCGAACGGGAACGCTTCGCCGCGTGTTACGGGCGAACGCGCAGCAAGCGACTCGTCTTACAAGACGATCCGGAGAAGAGCGTCTACTGCAGAGACGTCACCCTCTTCTCCGGCGGCGGCGGGCTTGTCTCCACAGCCCACGACTACCTTCGCTTCTGCACGATGCTTCTGCGCGGCGGCGAACTCGACGGCGCGCGGATCCTCGGGCCTCGCACGATCGACTACATGACGAAGAACCACCTGCCGGAGGACCGAGACCTCACCCAGATGAGCGTCGGCGCCTTCAGCGAGACGAAGTACGAAGGCACGGGGTTCGGCCTCGGCTTCTCGGTGGTCCTCGACCCGGTCGCAGCGAAGGTGACCAGCAGCAGCGGCGAGTTCGCATGGGGCGGCGCCGCCAGCACCGCGTTCTTCATCGACCCGAAGGAGGAACTGATCGTGATCTTCCTGACCCAGCTCATGCCCTCTGCGACATTCAATTTTCGCGGACAGATCAAGCAAATTGTCTACGGATCCCTGATCGACTGACGTTCGGACTTTTCGCTGCCCTGCCGTTGGGATAGGCCGAGGAGGATGGCCCTCCCTACCTGGCTCTCGGCGACGAAGCGGCTGCCGTCCCCACCGCGCGGCCCGCACAGACCGCCGCCAAGCACATCCTGATCACTGAAGACGACGACCGCGTTCGGGGTTTCCTCGCTCAAGTGCTGACGACCGCCGGGCACACGGTCGTGGAGGCTCGACGCCGAGAAGAAACTCTCGAGATCGTCCGTCAGCTGAAACACCCGATTGCTCTCGTCGTGAGCGACGTCGTCATGCCCGGCATCGACGGGGTCGAGTTCACCAAGCAGCTGCGCCTCTTGCCGCCCGGCCTGCGTGTCCTGCTCGTTTCGGGCTACGCCAACCGACTCGGCGCCGCCGGTCGTCCGCTCCCCGAGACCGCCTCTTTCCTCCAGAAGCCCTTCGGCCCCGAGGAACTCGGGCGCAAAGTCATCGAGGTGCTCTCGGAGGAGTCGACGACGACCCACTAATCAGGTTCCGCTGAATTCCGGGGTGCGCTTTTCCATGAAGGCCGTCACGGCCTCTCGCAGATCGTTCGACTGAAGACTCGTCGCCATCGTCCACAGACCGTTCAACAGGAGGCTCTGCTCGGTCGTGAGATCCTCGCTCTGCTGCAGAATGAACTTCGTTCCGCGCACCGCC
Source organism: Candidatus Binatia bacterium (assembly GCA_029243485.1). Classification (NCBI taxonomy): domain Bacteria; phylum Candidatus Binatota; class Binatia (SeqCode); species Binatia bacterium. The sequence continues at coordinate 108,997 of JAQWRY010000011.1, forward strand.
ATCGGCGCATTCGCGGCGATCTCCTCGGCAAGGCCCCGCGCCGCCGCGAGCACCGTATCGACGTCAGCGTAGACGTCGTTCACGAGGCCGATCTTCTCGGCGCGCGCCGCATCGATGTCCTTACCCGTGTACGCCAACTCCGCGACGTGACCCGCGCTCACGACCTTGGGAAGACGCTGCAAGGTGCCTACATCCGCAACGATGCCGATGCGGGTCTCGCGAATGCTGAACGTCGCGTCGGCCGAGGCGACGCGAATGTCACACGCGGTGATCAGATCGATCCCCCCGCCGAGACAGTGCCCGTGCACCGCGGCGATCACCGGAACCGGACAGGCAGCGACCGCCGAGATCGCCTTCTGAAACGCCGTGGTCACTTCCATCTGCTCGAGGTTCGCAACGGCTTTCGATGCCGGCTTGTCCCCTTGGCCGACCATCGCGTCGGTCAGGTCCAGTCCGACGCAGAAGCTCTTCCCGCGACCAGCCAACACGACGGCACCGATCTCCGGATTCTCCGTGAGTGCCGCGATCGCGTGCGGCAGGCCCTGCCAAAGTTCGCGCGACATGGCGTTGCGCTTCTCAGGACGGTCAAGCCACAAGGTGCCAACCGCGCCGGAGCGTTCGATAGAGAGGACGTCGGAAGAGAAGGACATCAGCCACGAATAGCAAGCCCCCTGGGCCTCCGTTAGCCTGCCACCATGATAAATCGCGAACAGCTGGACAAGATGTTCGACCTTTCCGGCCGGGTAGCGATCGTCACCGGCGGTAGCCGGGGCATCGGAAAGGCGATCGCCGGGGGATTCGCCGCGGCCGGCGCGAAAGTCGTCATCGCGAGCCGGAAGGCAAACGCCTGCGACGCCACCGTCGCCGAGATCGAGGCCACCGGCGGCGAAGCCCTCGCCGTCCCCACCCACCTGGGCGACATCGGGGCGCTCGAGAATCTCGTGAGGGCTACGGTGGACCGTTTCGGCGGCGTCGACATCGTGGTGAACAACGCCGCAAACGCACTCGCGCTACCGGTAGGACAAATCACGGCCGAGGCCTTCGACAAGTCCATCGCCGTGAACCTCCGCGGCCCGCTCTTCCTGGTCCAATTTGCGCTGCCCTATCTCCAGAAGAGCGAGCACGCTTCTGTGATCAATGTGATCAGCGCCGGCGTCTTCACGAGCGCGCAATTCGTCGGGCTCTACACCGCCGGCAAAGCGGGCCTCCGTACATTGACCCGCACGATGGCCCACGAACTCGCATCGCACAATATCCGCGTGAACGCGATCGCTCCCGGCACCGTAGACACCGACATGGTCCGCAATACCGATCCCGCCGCTCAGGCCGCGATGCGCGACGCGGCTCCGGTGAAGCGCATGGCCGCTCCCGAAGAGATGATCGGGATGGCCCTCTACCTGGCGAGCGACGCCGGAAGCTTCGCGACAGGGCAGACGTTCATCGTCGACGGCGGAATGACGACGTCATAGGGACGTCGGAACTCAGCGCCCTTGCCACTCCGGCCGCCTCTTCTCGACGAAGGCGCGCTGGCCCTCACGCGCATCGTCGGTCTTCCGAAGCTCGCGACCGATCGCCTCCTGGCGGCTGTAGCCGTCTTCGAGCGACATCCCGACGATTTCACGAACACCCCGCCGCGTTTCCCGCACAGCGAGCGGCGCATTGCCGGCGATCGCATCGGCGGTCTCAAAGGCGGTCGCCAGGAGATCCGTCGACTCCACGACCCGGTTCACCACGCCGATGTCTACAGCGCGCTCGGCCGAGAAGGGGCGCGCGGTCAGCATGATCTCGTGGGCGTGCACCCAGCCGATCTGCTGTGGAAGAAGCACCGTGGAGTTTCCGGTCGGATAGAACCCGAGAGCAACCTCTTCAAGAGCAAAGGTGGCCTCGGGTACCGCGTAACGGATCTCAGAGGCGAGCATCATGTCGAACCCGCCCGCGCGAGCATGGCCGTTGATCGCGCACACCAGAGGCGTTCGCAGGTCGAAGCCGGCAAGGAGAGCCGTCGCGACGCTCCGCAGTCCTTCGAAGTCGTCGTCGTCGACCTTTTCGCCGCGTGCGAAGCGCTGCGAGACCGGAATCGTGGATCGCATGTCCATCCCGGAGCAGAACACCCGGCCCCCGCCACCGGTCACGATCGCGCACCGCACGCCGTCGTCAGCCGCGATCTCTCGCCAAGCGCCGGCGAGCTCGCGCAACATGGAGAGGTTCAGGCTATTCGCCTTCTCGGGACGATCGATCGTCACGAGGGCCACATGCGGGTGTTCGGCGGGCCGTTCGAGTCGTACGGGCATGCGGGGAGTCTGGCATGTCGACCCCGCGCGGCGCCAGATCTCTCAGACGCGCCAGCCGGGCCGCCCGCCACGACGGGCTTGCCAGAACTCGGCGACGAGCCACAAGTAGAACGGCAGGTACTCGAGCCAACGCACCACCTCGAAGCGCTCCGACTCGCCCCGATACAGAAAGTAAAAGTCCGCGTAGTACAGAAACAAGAGACCCGACAGAGCGAGAAGCGCGCGCGACGGGAACACGACGAGGAACGGCAGAGCCCAGGTGAAGTACCAGGGGTTCGATGTGGGCGCGAGAAGGAAGATCGCCACGATCACGACGAGCGAGGCACCAGCGGCACACATCGGTTCCGGGTTCCGGTGCACCAACGTGGCCGCGAGGACCACCGCGATCGCCATGGAGAGGCCGCAGAGCGCCCGTGCGTGATCGCCCACGACGAACGTCGCGAGGCTGAAGAGACTGTCGTTCTGCTGCCAGCCCTGCGCGAACGCGAACAATCCGTCGAACAACTGCAGCCTCGCGTCGGCCCACGGCAGGTACGCCACGACGATGAGAGCGCCAAAGAGGACCACGCCCTGCACCGCCCTCGCCCGGTCCCGCCGCCAGACGAGCGCCGCCACGATCGGCACCAGAGCCACTGCAAAGAACTTGAGGAGCGTCACCCACGCGATCGCCGCAAACGCCGGAAGCCACCGGCCTCGAACGACCGCGAGCAGAAACGCGCTCAGCCCCAACACCACGAACGCGTCGAGGTGCAGGCTGTTCGAGAACTCCTTCAGCGCGAGCGGGCTCCACGCGTAGACCACGACCCACGAAAGCGGGCGACCGAGGCGAACCAGAAGAAGGGCCAGAAGAACCACGCTCGCGGCTTCGGCGAAGAACACGAGCGCCTTCCACCCGCCGAGCCCCCACGGCGTGAGCCACTGCCCGATCGCAAAGAGCCCCTGGGCAACCGGGGGATAGATGGTCGGTACGTGGCGATAGTTGATGCGCTCGTAGACGAAGCGGCCGGCCGGCCCCAGGCCGCCGGCCGGAGCGGCGCCGGCCTCGTGGGCCTCTTCGGGTGCCAAGACGTACGGATTCGCACCCGCGAGGATGGTCTGGCCGTCCCAGACGTAACGGTACGGATCGACCTCCTGGATCATCCCCGCAGGGGCCAGAACCAATCGGCACGCGAGCGCGACCCCGAGGATGAAGCCGAAGTGCCACGGACGCGAGCGGGCACGGCGTATGATCTCGACCGCAAGGAAGTAGGCCACGAACGCAGCGAATTCGAGCCCCAGAAACGTCGCCAACGGTCGTTCTGCGTGCCCCGTGCCGAACACGAACGAGGTGGCGAGCGGGGCCACGCCGGCCTGGCTCGCAAGGAGGACCGCACCGCACGCCGCGAGCCCGAGAGCCGGGCCGCGACGGGCGAGCGATTGGTCGTCGTTCAGCTGCCTTCGCGCGGGGCCGGCGCCGACTCCTTCTTCGCGGCATCTTTCGCGTCATCTTCCGGTGCACCGTCGCCGGCGGCATCCTTCGGCGCAGCGGCTGCACCACCACCGCGACTCCCCTCCGGCATCGCCGCCGGCTCAGCCTCCTCTTCGTGCGACGCGCCGAAGGCAGGGGGCACCGAGAGGCCGGCCGTGAGCACCGCCACTCCCAACATCTTCACAATCCGTGTCGTCATGGCTTTAGTTCGTATCCGCCGTCAGCGGGAGCCGTCAAAGGAAACGGCGCAAACTCGGCGTGCGTGACGTCGATCAAGTTCTGGATCGAGAGGGTGAGCCGCTCGATCTCAGCGGCCGGCCCCGTTACGCGCACCACGATCGGCACTAGCCCCTCCTCGTCCTCCTCGCCGACCGAGAGAGTCCGGATATTCAGAGCGCGGCGATAGAACATGCCGGTCATCCGGGCTAGCACTCCCGGACGATGAAACGCCCGTGCCTGCAGCAAGTAGTCTGTGCTCATGAGATCACCTCGTCCCCCGCAGCACCGATCCGCTGCGCTTCGTCTTGTGTAAAGAACTCCCCCGGGCGCGACACACAGTTGCCGCCGTATTCGGCGAACGTCCGCCCCGCGGGCATCATCGGGAAATTGTCGGCCGCGGGATCGATCGACACGTGGATCAGAGCCGGGCCTCCGTAGGCGATCGCCTCCTCCAGCGCGCGCGCCAGCCCGCAATCATCCGACACCGTTGCGGCGTGTGCGCCGAAGGACCGCGCGAGCATCGCGAAGTCCGGATGGCCGGGACGGTCGTCGAACCGCACCGCTTCCCAGCGACTCTCGTACTCCCGGTCCTGCCATTGGCGGACCATCCCCAGCTGCTCGTTGTCGAGTACGATGGTGATGACTGGCAGATGCTCCTGCACCGCGGTGGCGAGCTCCTGGCTCGTCATCTGAAAGCTGCCATCCCCGTCCACCACGAACACCCGCGACTCCGGGCACGCCTTCGCCGCACCGATGGCCGCCGGGAGGCCGTAGCCCATCGTCCCCGCGCCGCTCGAGGTCAGCAGACGCCGAGGCTCGTCGAACTCGAGGAAGTGACACGCGAACATCTGGTGCTGCCCGACGCCGGTCGTGACGATGTCCTGCGGCCGCAGCACACGACCAAGCGCATCCATCACGTTCTTCGGATGGGACCCCACCCTCGCCACGTGCGGCACGCACTGCACGCAGACTTCGCGAGCCGCTTCTGTTCGACGCACCCAGCTCAGCCTCTCCGCAGACGGTGCAAACCCGATAGACGCCGCGTCCAATGCCCGAGCCGCGGTTCGCGCATCCGACTGAATCGCGATCTCGGCAGGGACATTCTTGCCGAGCTCATACGCATCTACGTCGATGTGGATGATCTTCTTTCCCTTCGCGAAAGCGTCGGTCTGCCCCGTAATCCGATCCGTGAATCGACTGCCGAGCGCGAGCACGACATCCGCTTCGGTCAGAGCCCAGACGCCGGACTTCCGCCCGTACATCCCGATCATCCCGAGTGCCTGCGGGTGGCTTTCGGGAAACAGCCCCTTCGCGTTGATCGTGCTCACCACCGGCAGCTTCAAACGCTCCGCGAGCGCGATCACCTCGGCGCGCGACTCCGCGATCACTGCACCACCGCCGAGGAGCATCACCGGCCGCTCGGCCTGCGCCAGCAAGCGCGCCGCCGATCCGATCGCTTCCGAATTGCACTCCGGCTCGGTCGCCCCGCGCGAATTCGGCGCCTCCGAGGCGATTACCGCGGCCGTCGCGATCAACACGTCCTTTGGCAGATCCACGTACACGGGCCCCGGCCGGCCGGAACGCGCGATCTCGAAGGCCCGGGAGATGGCCTCGGCGACCTCGGCGACCGACCGAGGCTGGAATGCGTGCTTCGTGATGGACGCCGTAATCGAGAGCATGTCCGTCTCTTGGAACGCATCCCGGCCGATCAGCGGGGTCGCGACCTGTCCTCCCAACGCGACGAGGGGAACGGAATCGAGGTGCGCGTCCATGATGCCCGTGACCAGATTCGTCACGCCGGGCCCGCTGGTAGCCACGCACACGCCCACCTTCCCCGACGCGCGCGCATACCCGGCGGCCGCGTGGGCGGCACCCTGCTCATGCCGCACCATCACGTGGTGCAGTGCCGGATCTCGATGAAGCGCATCATAGAAGTGCAGAATCGCGCCACCGCCGTAACCGAACACGACATCAACTCCGTTCGCCTTCAACACATCGCAGACGATCTCGGCGCCGCTGCGTTCCTGTTGCGCCGTCGCAATTGCTGCACTTCCTTGCATCTTTTCGCTCCTTGTCTGTGCTCCAAAAAAGAAAAGGCCCGCCTCTCGAGAGAGGCGGGCCTTTGGGACCGTCGGTTTTCTTCGTTTCTACAGAGTCACGAATTCCATTCGGTCGCAGTGGTCCGCCTCGCGGGGCTAACCACGACGACGACGTCTCGTACGGGTACGAGAAGTCGAAGCTCGACGCGGCTGGCGCGTCGACCCATCTGTTTACGGAACAAGGACATCGGTTCGTTTCCTGCGGATGGTGCTACCCGAGCAACCCCGCCACGACAAGGCTCCCTCCACCATCGTGGAAAGCCGGCTCAGCGAACGATGTCCGGATCGAGCAGGCCACTCGCCGCCAGCAGCCGGAGTTGGGCCGCATTGTACCGAAGAATCGACGTGACGAGCGACAAGCGGGCCCGGGCCTCCGCATTCTGGGCCTCGATCACCTCGAGCCCGAGCCCCGTGCCGGCTTCAAAGCGAGCGATCTGGATCCGCCAGCTTCGACCGGCCGCCCGAACCCCGTGGTTCGCTTCCGGGATCGCATCGGCGGCCGCCGAGACCTCGACGAGGGCTCCCTGGACCTGTCCGCGCGCCTGCTCGGCCGCGAAAGCCGCCGAAAGGTCTCTCGACCGTGCCTCGGCGGCCACTTCCTGCACCCGCGCCAACTCGCTCAACTGAAAGCTCCAGCCGATCGCGGCGAGCCCGATCGTGCCCGCGCCCAGATCGTCGGCCTCGATTCCGAGCCAGCGCTGTCGGCCCTCGAGTTCGATCGTCGGACCGAGCAGGTTCCACCAAGTGGAGCGCTCTGCGTGCAACGCAGCCTGCGCGCGGGCCTCCGCCGCCCGTACGTCGGGACGGCGAGCAGTCGAATGCTCCGCCAACTCGCCCGCGCCGCCTTCGACGAGTGCGTGCGGGCGCACCTCGGCTTCGGCCGGAGCGAGAAGGACCGTCGGGTCCCAACGCAGAAGCGTGGCCAGCGTGGCACTCGTGACCTCCCACGTACCGCGCGCCCGAATGTGCACCTGGCGCGCCGCCGCGAGCTCCGCCTCGGCGCGCGCGACGTCGGCACGCGACGAGACTTCCGCCGCCGCTCGCGCACGTGCGATCGAGAGGAATCTCTCCGTGGCCGCAACGAGTTGGTCGGCGATCTCGACCTCTGCGCGGGAGCGCAGTAGGTCGAAGTACGCGAGGCCGGCGCTCTCCATCGCACGTCGCGCAGAATCTCCCGCGTCTCCGGCCGCAGCATCCTGGCCGTACCGCGCGGAAATCGATTGCTCCACCGCGCCACCGGGATTCAGACGATAGAAAACCGAGAGACCCGCCTCGAAGCGTCCGAACGCGACGTCTTCCACGACTCCGAACGATCCGACCTGCCGACCGTCGAGATGCCAGGCGCGGTAGTCGCCCCGCACTCCGGGAACGAACGCCGCGTCGGCAGCCAGGGTACGCGCGGCCGCAGCCTCCAACTGCGCTTCCGCATCGAGCACCGCGATGCTGTCCTCGCCTGCTCGCAGAAGGACTTCCTGGAGGGTGACCGCGCGGACCTGCAGGTGCGCCGGCAACTCGGTCTCGGGTAGCGGCACAGCGACCGGCGGCGCCTTCGCGAACTCCGGCTGAAGCTCCGCCGGCAAAACCGGCGGCTCGATCAACGACGGATCGGACTCGTAGCCCAAGAAGGCCGAACAACCTGCGACGAGCAGCGAACACAAGAGCGCCGTCGCAGGTGCAGCGAAACGCAAGATCATTCGCTCGGGGTCTCCGCGACATCCACCGCCGCACCTTCGCGCGCCAACGGCGAACCACTCAGCATGACGTTGTCGCCTGCCGCGAGGCCGGACGCTACGACAGCTCGACGTCCATCATCGGAAGCCACCGCGACCGGCCGGCGCACCAGCGCCCCGTTTTCGACGACGAGAACGTGACGATCACTCCCCTGCCCCCGCACCGCGCGAGACGGAAGAACCAGCGCCCCCTCGCGGGTCGTCAGGCCGAGATGCACCTGCGCGAACATGCCGGGCTCGAGACCCAACGTCGCATCGGTGATGTCGACCTCGGCGCGCATCGAGCGCGTTCGCGGATCGAGCGCGCCGGCCGTGCGCGTAACCGTGTCTTCCAGTTCCTCACCCGGGAACGCGTCGAGGGTGATGCGCACTGGCTGACCGACCTTGAGGCTCGGCACGATTTTCTCCGGGACATCGAAGACCAGGCGGAGCGAATCGGTTCGGACGATCTCCACGACCGGTTCGGCACCCGGCGTCGAACCCTCTCGGATGAGCGCCCCCGTGTGGAGGATACGGCGGGAAATCCGACCATCGAAGGGCGCGCGCACGACCGAAAACTCGGCCAGCCGATTCAGACGCGCGGCGGACGCCTCAGCCCGTGCGAGGCCGGCGATCGCCATCTGCTCCTGCGCTGCCGCCGTATCGACGTCCTGACTCGCGACCGCATCCTTCTCGCGACGGCGCAGCGACTCGAGACGGCGGCGCGTGATGCCGGCGATCTCGACTTCGGCCGCCCGGCTCTTCACCTCGGCGTGTGCACGCTGCACGTCGGCATCCATCTCGGGGACGAGGATTCGGGCGAGTGGGTCTCCCGCCTTCACCTCGTCGCCGATGTCGACGTCGACCGATTCGAGGTAGCCCGTCACGCGTGCGTAAAGCGCGGCCATCTCCTGCGGCTCGAGCGAGCCCGGCAGAATATACGCCACCGCGACGTCCTCGACCGCAGGTCGTGTCGTCACGATGCGTGGGAGACCCGCTCCCGTTCCGACCGACGTCGACCCGCCGCCCCCGCAGCCCATCGAAACGACCAACAGCAGGGCGAAGATCTCACGCATGCGACGACTCCAGATCCGGCGCGGCCGGTGCGGGGGGACGCTTCACTACAGCGTACAGACAGGGGAGGACAAACAGAGTGAGGGCCGTTGCCCCGAGGACGCCGCCGATGATCGCGCGGGCCAAGGGAATGTTCGCTTCGCCGCCGCCCAGCCCGACCGCCATCGGAGCGATGGCCAGAACGGTCGTGAGAGACGTCATCAAGATCGGACGGAAACGAACCCGCGCCGCCTCGCGGACCGCGCCCCGGACGTCGCCGGTCTCGTCGAGATTCCGGTTCGCGAAGTCCACCAGGACAATTCCGTACTCGACGACGATACCAGCCATCATGATCACGCCCATCAGACTCTGGATGTTGAGGGAGGTCCCCGTCACGAAGAGGACCAGGGAGACCCCGATCATGCCGAGCGGAACGGTCGCGAGGATCAGCAACGGATCGACGAACGAGCGGAACTGCGCCACCATCAAGAGGTAGATCAGCAACACGGCGATGAGGAGCCCCGCCCCAAACTGCCGAAACGACTCCCGCATCGTCTGGATCTCGCCGCTCGCCGCCAGGGTGTAGCCCCGCCCGGCGTACCGGCCGCCTATCTCGTAGGCCACCTCTTCTCGCCCGCTGTCGAACGGCATGAGACCCAGGTTCTCGTCAGCCATCAGATGCTCATCGATCGCGGTCACTGCGTCCCCGAGGTTCACGCCGGGGACCGTATCGGCATAGACGTCGAAGCTTCGCGTGATGTTCCGGTGACTGACGAACGACGGGCCCGTACCGCGGTGAATCGTCGCGATCGTGCCGAGGGGTATGGGTTCCATCGCCTCGTCGGACGTGAGCGGAATGTCGCGCAGCGTGTCGATCGAGATCAGCTCTGTCTCGGGATACTGCGCTCCGATGAAGTAGTGGTTGCCGTTTCGCTCGTCGATCCAGAATGCCGGCTGGAAGTTGATGCTCGAATTCGTCGCGGTCACGAGATTGTGCATCACGTCTTCGACCGTGAGCCCGGCCAACGCGGCCTTCACGCGGTCGATCTCGACTTCGATGGTCGGGTAGTCGTTGCGCTGCAACACCCGCACGTCTTCGGTGCCCGGCACCTGTGCCACGACCGTCGCGATGTCGGCTGCGATGTCACCCAGCGTATCGAGATCACTTCCGCGGACCTGGTAGTGAATGGGCGCGGGTTCGCCGAAGTTCAGGGCCGCGGTGAGCATTCCGCCGGTGTCGAAGGCAAACTCCGCCTGCGGGAAATCGTTGCGAAGCCGCGCGCGCAGGCGCGTGACGATGTCGAAGACGCTGGGGGTCGACGACGAGTCCTTCAGCTGCACGAGGAGGAACGAATCCATCGGGCCTCGATTCGGCGTGTACGCAGCGGGCCAATCCATAAGGACACCGATGTTCGAGATGAGCATCTGAAGATGCGAGTCCGCATAACGCTCGACCTTCGGGTACTCCGGATCCGGCTGCCCCAACTCCTCGACGATGACCTTCTCGACACGGGCGACCATTTCCTCGGACCGCTCGATCCGCGTGCCCGACGCAAGGCGCACGTAGACCTGGAACTGCCCCGCATCGACCCGCGGGAACAATTCGGTGCCGAGGTTCCCGGCGAGAACCAGGGCGGCCAGGGCCGCAACGCAGGCCCCCACGAGAACGGACTTCCGATGGCGTAGAGCGGCATCGACCGCACGCTCGTAGCGGGCGATGCCGCCGCCGGGCTGCGTGCCCTGCGGCGGCGGAGGTCCTTGCAGCAAGCGCGCGCAGAGCGCGGGAACCACGGTCACCGCGACGACGAGCGAGGCCAGAATCGCGAACGAGGCGGCGAGCGCGAGCGGTGTAAACAGAAAGCGCGCCATCCCCGACAGGAAGACGACCGGAAAGAACACGACGGCGAAGGTGAGCGTCGACACGACGATCGGCGCGGCCACCTCGCTCGTACCAGCGGCCGCAGCTTCGGCCGCGTCCTTCCCCATCTGCCGGTGACGAACGATGTTCTCGACCACAACGATGGACTGGTCGACGAGAATCCCCACGGCGAGTGCGAGCCCACCGAGGGTCATCGCATTGATCGTCCGACCGGTTGCCCACAGACCGAAGAGGGAGACCAGCGTAGCGAGCGGAATCGCCAGAGCCACGACGACGGTGAGGCGAACGTCGCGCAAGAATACCAGGACGACAAGTGCGGCCAGCACCGCCCCGAGAAGAGCGGCAAGCTGGAGCCCGGAAATCGAATCCCGAACATAGACCGATTGATCCAGGACTACTTCGAGCGCGAGATCCTGTGCTCGGTCATCCATCTCCCGCAGACGCTGCCGAATGCGGGCGAGCTGCGAGCGAATGGAGTCGACGATCTCGATCGTGTTGGCACCCGGCTGGCGGTAGATTGGAATGTAGACCTGTCGACGCCCGTTGATCCGCACGATGTTCGACTGGATCTGGGCGGAATCCTGGACACTCGCCACGTCGCGCATGAAGACGGGCCGCCCATCGTGGACCGCGACGGGTACATCGTTCAGCTCGCTCACCTTCTCCGGCATCGCGTTTGCGAAGATCTGGTAGTCGGTCTCGCCGACCTTGATGTTCCCTGCGGGGACAAAGACCGATTGCTCGTGGAGAGCACGGACGACGTCCATCGGCGACATCCCGCGAGAATCGAGCCGCTCACGATCAACCTGCGCGATAATCCGCCGGAGCTTGCCGCCGTAAACGGCCGGCGCGATTACCCCGGGAATCGACTGCAGCCGATTCCGCAGCTCGTAGTACGCGACGTCGTACAGCTCCTTCTCGCTCATCGTGTCGGAGGACACGCTGACGAGACAGAGCGGCACCGAGGCCGTCGGGTCGAAGGGCATGACCATCGGCGGGATCGTCCCCGGCGGCAGGTAGAACATGTCGCTCATCGCGTAGGACGTGACCTGGCTCATCGCGGTATCGAGACTGATGCCCTCGCGGAAGAAGTCCTTAACGATGCTGACGCCGAGCATCGCGTGCGCTTCCTGATGCTCGATCCCGACGGATTGGCCCGTCCAACGCTCGAGTCGACTCATGATGTCGCGCTCCATCACGACGGGCGGCATGCCGGGATAGAAGGTCACGATCTGGACCGCCGGGGTGGTGAAGGTCGGCAGAAGATCGGCCGGCAGGCGGGTGTACGACAAGATGCCCAACACCACTGCGACGAGCGCGCCCACCGTGACGACATACGGGAGCTTCAGGGCGCGTCGGATCATAGGCTCTGGTGATCCTGTCAAAGCGCGCCAGGGGGCGCTACCTATTCGCGAATGAACACGTCAAGCCCTTCGGAGCTGGTTTCGGTCGCAGCGGAGATCGCGCGGGAAGCGGGGGCCGAGATTCGTACCCGTGTCCCGAGCCCGCGCCAGATCGCGACCAAGGCGAATTCGGTCGATCTCGTCACGGACACCGACCACCGCATCGACGCTCTCATCTCCGAACGTCTCGCCGCCGCCTTTCCCGACCACGCACGACTCACCGAGGAAACCGGTGCCACAACGACCGGGGCGGAAGCTCCGGTCTGCTGGGTGGTCGATCCACTCGACGGCACCGTGAACTTCGCCCACGGCGTTCCCCACTTCGCCGTCTCGATCGCGGCCGTGCGCGGCTTCCAACCGGGCGACCCGCTCGAAACCCCGAGCACGGGCGCCGAAATTCTCGCCGGCGTCGTCTACGACCCCATGCGCGACGAACTCTTCGAAGCGACGGCCGCGGGTCCGGCCAAACTCAACGGAGAGCCGATCCAGACAAGCCCGTGCGCGAGCCTGAGCGAGGCGCTCGTCGCCTCCGGGTTCCCGTACGACCGACGAGAACGAGCGGACGAGTACCTCGAGGACTGGAAGGCCCTCCTGCCCCGCTGCCGCGATCTCCGCCGGGCGGGCGCCGCCGCCCTCGATCTGGCCTACGTCGCTGCCGGCCGCTTCGACGCCTACTGGGAACGCGGCCTCCACGCCTGGGACATCGCCGCAGGCGTCCTGATCGTCCGGCGCGCGGGCGGCATCGCCACGAACCGCGCGGGACGGGACCTGTTCCTCGACGCGTCCGAGGTTCTGGCCGCCCCCACGGCGATCCACGCCGAACTCCTCACGGTTCTCTGAACGACCTCCCTCTGCACCGAGTTGGCCCCGGCAGAATCGCGTGGCAGGATTGGTCGCCCCCTCCAGGGGAGCTACCCTTCATGCGACGCATCGGATCCGCTCTCTTCCAGCTTCTGTTCGCAGCAATCGCACTGCCACCGCTGTGGTACACGGCCTTCCCGCCGCCGCGACTGATGCCGCGTATTGCGGCCAACCGCAGCCGTACTGGTGGCTTCCGAGCGTCGCGGCCAACTTCTCGCGCCCCGAAACGGTCCGCACCTACAAAGAGGAGATGTTCTACCCAATCGAGCCGGGCGACTTCGACCCGAAGAAGATCGAGACCCCCACTCTGCTGATCCACGGTGACGACGACCGCCTCGCGCCGGTGAGGATCTCGCAGTACCTCGTCGGGAGCATGCCGAACGCGGAAGCGATATTCATCCAGGACGGCAGCTACATGCTGCCGGTCACCCACGCACCGCTCCTGGCGGACGTCATCACGAAGTTCGTACAAAAGGAGTCGATCACGAGCCCACAGGAGAATGGCTGATGCTTCTACCGATCACGGCACTTTACGCGGTCCTGCTCGCACTCGTCGGATTCGGCCTCGCCGCCTGGCTCGTCGGCGCCCGGATCCTCCATCCGATCGGCCTCCGTGTGGACGGCAAGTTCTCGGTCCTCCGCGGGATCGGTGCCGGGAGCACCGCGCTCATCGTCGTCGTGTCCGGGATCTGGGCGATCACAACGGCTTTCTGATTCCCGGGGCGGCGAGGACGTCAATCCCGGGTGCCGCTTCGCCAGAACGGGGGAACGCTCTGATCCCTCTTCTGCGCGAGCCGGTCCTCATCCACGCGGTAGATCTAGATCGAGTACCCCAGACGCTCATCCGGCGGCTCGATCGTGAGCCACTCGACACATCCCGGCCGGAGAGCAAACTGCGGACGATGGACTTCGACCGCGCAAAGCGCGCACACGCCAACCGCCGGTTCGCAGGACACCTCTTCGCGGACCACACCCCAGCGAGCGGGGTTCGGGCCGTACCAAGCGTACTGGACCACCGGAATCGCGTTGTCGCGCTGCCAGAGGGCGAGCCGGCGCTTGTCCTGGCCCCAATCCTCACGATGAATCAGGTATTGGGGCCCGCCCTCCGGCCCGCCGCCCCAGCCGTCTGCCGTGTCGGACTTGTCCCACGCCGTCGCGAGTAGGAGCCCGAGTTGGACCACGACGAGCCCGACGACTATCGCGGTTCCGCGGATGCGCTTTACGTCGCCCACGAGTTCCATGCGCTAGAGCGCCCCGCCGCAGTACTTGCAGTGTACCGCGTCGACGTCGTGCCCTTCTCGCGAACAGCGCCGGCAGTGCTGCGACGTCATGCGATGCGCCTGCACCAAAGCCATCTCCGCCGAAACGATACCCGTAGGGACGATGATGAGACTGTAGCCGAGGATCATCATCGCGACGGCGAGCATCTGTCCAACGGGCGTCTGCGGCGTCACGTCGCCGTACCCCACGGTCGTAAGGGTCACGACCGCCCAATACATCCCGACAGGAACAGAGGTAAACCCGTTCTTCGGGCCCTCGACGACGTACATCGCCGCCCCGACGATGACGACCGAAATGACGACCGTGACCATGAAGACCGCGAGCTTGGCGCGCGCCGCGCCGATGCTCGCCCGCAACTCGGTAGCTTCCGTTAGGAACCGGGCCAGCTTGAAGACCCGGAAAACGCGCAGCAGCCGCAACGAGCGAATCACGAGCAACGACTCGGTCCCGGGATAGAGCAGGCTCACGTAGGTCGGCAGGATCGACAGCAGATCGACGATCCCGAAGAAGCTCACAGCGTAGCGAAGCGGATTCCGCACGCAGACGAGACGGAGCAGGTACTCGATCGTGAAGCCGATCGTGAACACCCACTCGGCGACGGACAGGGGTCCGTGGAAGTCGTCCTGGAGCTGGTCGACGCTATCGAGCGTCACGACGAGCACGCTCGCAGCTATCGCGATCAGCAGCCCGATGTCGAAACTCTTCCCGGCCGGCGTGTCCGCCTCGAAGATGATCTCGTGTAGGTGCTCGCGCCAGGTCTCCGGACGAGCGGCCGCGATACGATCGCGCATGCCCGCGACGTTCGTCGCGATCCTGCACGATGTCAAGGAACTACAGCAGGCTCTTGAGCTTCTCGAGAGTGCGAGCGCGATCCGCGACCGTGTCGCCGACGAGACTCACGTTCAGCGCCGTCACGCCGGACTCCGCGTACTCGGCGAGCCGCTCAGCGACGAACGATTCCGGGCCAACAAGCGTCGTCTCTTCGAGAAACGAGGAAGGGATTGCATCAGCCGCCGCCGCTTTCTCGCCAGACAGGTACAGATCCTGAATCCGCGCCGCCTCTTCGCGGTAGCCGTAACTCGCGAAGATGTCGTTGTAGAAGTTCTTGCCGCGAGCGCCCATGCCGCCGACGTAGAGTGCCATCCCGGGACGGCCCCGGTCGCGAAGCGACTCGAGGCCCTCGCCGATTCCCACGAGACCGCCGGCGTACACATCCATCGGCGGGCGGGACGGATCTCGGCGGGCCGCACCCTTGTCTAGAGCGTCACCCCAACAATTCCGCGCCTTCGTCGGATGGTAGAAGACCGGCAGCCACCCGTCGGCGAGAGCCGCGGTCTGTTCGACGCTCTTCGGAGCCAGCGCCGCGATCACGATCGGAATGTCGTCCCGCACAGGGCGGGTGAGGATCTTGAGGGGCTTGGCGAGGCCGGTCCCCCGGCCGGCCGGAAGCGGCAGCGGGTATTTCGGCCCCTCGTGCGTCAGCACCTCGCGACGCCAGACCTTGCGGCAGATCTCGATGATTTCCCTAATCCGGGCGACCGGTGCATCGAACGGAACGCCGTGGAAGCCCTCGATGACCTGCGGGCCTGACGTACCCAGCCCGAGGATGCAGCGCCCCTCGGAGAGCGCATCGACCCCAGCCGCCGACATCGCGAGCAGGCTCGGGGTCCGCGTGTAGATCGGCAACACGCCGGACGCGATCTCGACGCGCTCGGTCTTGGCGGCGAGGTAGCCCATCTGACTGACCGCATCGAACCCGTAAGGCTCGGCGACCCACACCGTGTCGAGTCCCGACTTCTCGAGCTCGGCGATCTCATCCGCCGCCTCGCGAAAGCCGGCGGCATAATTCAGCATCGTTCCGATCTTCATGTCCGTGTCCCTAACAAAGTTCCGAGATACCGACAGACCAGAAGAAACTCAGCCCGGCGCGCGCTCGAATGCCCCGATCCCCTCCGGGACGTGATGAAACGACTGCTTGTCGACCAAATAGATCGCCATCTGCGGGCTGAACACGGACGGGTCGTCGAGTACGCCGACCTTGATGAGCTTCGCGCCTGGCAGAGACGGAGTCTCGGTCAGAAGATGCGTGCCGCAGTCCGCACAGAACCTGCGCGTCACCGGGTTGTCGAGATCGCTTCGTCGAAACTCTTTGGGCGCGCCCTTCGAGTACGAGAAGCCCGTCTCCGGCATCGCGATCACGACGTTCGGATGTCCGCCCGAGATGTACTGGCACTCACGGCAGTGGCACTGCCCCTGAAACATCGCGTCGCCTTCCGCGCGAAACCGCACGGCACCGCAGTAACATCCGCCTTCCAGATTCATGGGAGTCCTCCAAGTTGTGGTTCGGGCTGTGCGTTGAGTCTCTTCTCAGCGCTTCTTCGGCGCGGGGACGAGCAGTACGGGAACCGTACTAATGCGAATGATGTCGTTCGCCGACGAGCCGATCAGGAACTCGTCGACCCGACGCCGCCCGACCTTGCCGAGCACGATGAGATCGGCTTTGCGCCGACCCGCGAGGCGGATCACTTCTTCGTCGACCTCGCCGGTCTTCACGGTACGACGAACCTCGACCGCGGTCTTGCCGACGAACTTCTGGAGCTTCTCCGTTGCCACGTCCACGGCTTCTGACCGCATCTGCTTCACGGTCTCCTGCCCTTGCTTCATCCAGGGCAGTGTCGCTTGGAACGCGTCTTCGATGACGTAGATCACCTCAAGTGTTGCGTCGTGCTGCTCGGCAACTCCGAGGGCCTGCTGGAGAGCCGCCTTGGAGGTCTTGGAGAAGTCCACCGCTACTACGATTCGCTGATAACTGACCTTGGACACACCGGCGCTATATCACCCACCACAGCCGGCGACGAGAGCCCCTCCGCCGTCTGCGGCCTTCTACCCGTCGCCACCCCCGACGCCGACGCGGCCGGGAATGCACTGCTCAAATCCGGCGGGAAGACTCTCACGGTCGTAGGCGACAACGCGGCCAACGACATCGACGTTCGAGTTCCGTATGAATGGGGGCGGCGACGATGACCTCCGGCTCGCCGTGAACGGCTCCACGCCGTACCTCTGGGCCACGATCCACGGCGGCGGCACCGACATCTGTCAGAGCACCGCGAACGTTTCGAAAACGGCCTGCCCGTAGGTCACGACGCGCGTCCCCATCCGGACAGAGAGGCCCGTGGATCCCCGGATCCACGGGCCTTTTGCTATGGGTCGGAGGAGGAGGCGTCCAGCTTGGAAATCGAAGACAAGGTAGCGATCGTCACGGGAGCCGCACGCGGCATCGGACGGGCGACCGCCGTCGCGCTGGCCGCGGCCGGCGCGCGCGCCGTCGTCCTGGCAGACGTGAAACAGGACCTCTCCGCGGAGACTGCCGAACTCGTGCGCGCCCAGGGTGCCGAGCCCCTCGCTCTCGAGACCGACGTCTCGGACCTCAGCTCCCTGCGTCACACAGTCGCCGAGACCGAAGCGCGATTCGGCGGCCTTCACATCCTCCATAACAACGCCGGGATCGGCGAGGGAGCCACCGACTGGCCCGACGTCGCAGACGAGCGCGCCGCGGCAATCGTGGACGTGAACCTGCGCGGGGTAATCCTGGGTACGCGTCTCGCGCTCGACCCGATGAAACGCAGTGGCGGCGGCGCAATCGTGAACACGGCTTCAGGTGCGGCCTTCACCGCACTTCCTCCGCAAGCCGTCTACGCCGCGACGAAAGCCGGCGTCGTGCACTTCACGCGGTCCTGCGTCGCGCTCGCCGACAGCCACGGCGTGCGCGTCAGCTGCGTGTGCCCCGGGCTCGTCACGACCGAAATGGTGCAAGAGAGCGGCCCCGACGGCCCGCACCCTTGGCTTCAGTCCGTGATCGACGCGGTTCAGATGCTCCGGCCCGAAGACATCGCGGCAAAGGTTCTCGAACTCGTCTGCGATCCGAAGAGCGCTGGCGAGATCGTGAACGTCAGCAACGAACCCAAACAGGCCTGAGCGCGCCGCTCAGGGGGCGACGGCTTCGGGACAGAGATCGACGGCAGCGAGAAACAACTCCGCCGATCCGGGCCGACGCTCACCGAGCAGCGTCACGCGCTGCTCGGGCGTCGCGTGGAGGATTCGCGATAGAAGCTCCCGCATCCCCTGCACCACGACCCGCGTGGGCTCCTTCGTCGCCGGTCGGGACGCGGCGCCGACCGTGATGAATACCTGACGATCGCCCACGACGAACGGCAAGGCACGACCGTTCACGCTCAGCTCGATCACATCCTTCGCTTCGGCGTCCTTCGCCGGCCGGACATAGCCTTGCAGACGGACGAGCTCACGCACAGCGGTGCGCTGGACCTCGTGCGCCGCAGACACTCCAACGGAACCGAGGACGACCAACAGCCCGAGCGCGAAACGCCCGAGGATCTCAGTGATGCCCATCGGGGAACCCATGTTCGAGCAACTCCTGTACCTTTGGATCCGAGTGCTTTTCGCGAAGGCGCTTCAAGGTTGGATCATCGGCCGGACGGCGCAGCGCCATGAGGAGCGCAACCGCGTGTCGCTGGCCTTCGGGAGCCGCCTCGAAGGCCAGACGCCCGAGGCTCTCGGCCGCCACGTCGCCGCCCTGCTCGAATACCACCCGGCCCGCGGCCTGCCGCACGGCGAGCTCACCGTCCTCGACGAACGAGGTCTCGATCACCTTCAGAGCTTCTTCGTCCTCTAGCGTCCCGAGCGCCTCCAGAGCGGCGATTCGGACAGTTGGGTCGTCCTCACCGGCGAGAAACCGGCCCAACGCTGGAACCGCGTCCTTGGGCGCCGTGTTGACGTACCCCCGTGCCGCAACGGCACGGACCGCCGGCTTCCCATCGCGGAGCCGGCGTTCGATGTCGGCGGTTCGCGGCGGGACACCGAGAGTCGTCTGCGCCTGCCACGACGCCTCGAGAACTTCCGGCGCATCGATCTTCAACGTCACGAGCGTGGGGCCCAAAGATGTGAGCCCGGCGTCTCCGATTGCCGCGATCAGTGCGGCGCGCACACGCGGCGGGAGATCGCCTCGCTGGACGGCCTTCTCCAAGCGCGCTCGTTCGATCGGCTGCAGGTCGCCGTCGAGACCCTGAATCTCGGTGAGGCCCGCGGCACCCTCCTCGACGAGCGCCCAGTGATCCCCGGACACCGCATCGAAGACCCACGCGCGCCGGGCATCCGCTCTTTCCCCGGCCGTCACCGCCGGATTCCGGCTCCAGTCGGCCAGACGGCCCACCAACGCCGCGGCCGCTCGGACCGAGGTCTGGTCGGCGTCCGCAATCACGCCGGAGGCCCCCCCGCTTGCCTGCCAGCGACGCGCCCAACCGAGGGTCTCGTCGAGGTACGAGCCGCGCTTCATCCGGCTCAAGAAGACGACCGCGTAGTCCCCGGCATTGAGTAGACCGGGGGCCGACGGGCGATCGCGCATCTCGACGATCTCCAGCGCCCCGCCACCCGCCCCGAGGCGCTCCTCGCCCTTCAGAATCCGATCGAGCGTGAGGTAAATCACCCGCACGCGATCGTGATCGAAGGGCTGCACGCGCGAGACGTGCCCCACGGCAACCACCGGCGACGACGCCAGTCTCCCGGCGAGACGCGGGGCCGTCGTGGCGCCCGCAGAGCCGGCCTCGCCGGCCTGTGCGACGAGCGCCGCACAGGCCAATGCGAGTCCGACCGCGAGTCGGATCCAGAGGTGTTCCTTCACCCGAAAAGTTCGAATCCTACGGAGTGACCATGATGCCGGGCGCCGTCCAACCACCGCCGTCGCCATCGACGAAGAGCGGGTTGGAGTACGCCAGGGCCGGAACTCCCTCTTCACCAAGATTGCCATCGAGCAGGTCTAGCAGGGTCACGTTCGATCCGACATTCAGATCGAAGGGCACGACCGGGAACAGAGGGCGAGAGACGCCGTCCGTACCTCGGACGATCGCAACGACCCAAACGTCACCGGTGAGTCCAGCGAGGCTCAACGTCGTCGTGGCTTCGAGGCGCGACGCGCCCGGGATCGAGCCGTCGACCACCACCGTGGAGATCGCGAAATCCGTTCCGGCGGTATGGATGAAGTCCGGGGCCACTCCGTAGGCCGCGACGTCGACCGGGTCGACCAATGCGTCACCCGAGTTCACCTGCGTAACCGTGCGCGTCGTCACCGGGTTCACGTAGAACTCGATGGTGTCGAACTCGGCCCAGATCGGGCTCTGCACGGCAACCGTAATGTCGACCGCCCCGTCGGTGGTCTCGATCTCGAGCGGGAGTCCCAACTCGAGGCCACCCATCTCGCCGGTCGAAGTCGCGGAACTCGTCACGCGCATCATCGGCGTGTTCGTGCCGATTGCCCGACCGTCGTTGATGTTGCCCGACAGCGTCTCGGCAATCGCGGAGAGTGCCGCCGGATCGTCCGTCGGCGAGGCGATGAAGGTACGGGGGATGGCCGCCAGGGTCCGCACGACGCGGTGCGTGTCCGAATCGGCGATGGCCGTCTTGACGATGCCCTGGTTGATCATGTTGAACCAGTCACCCAGGTTGCGGCCGTAGAAGTTACCGAAGATCTGACCGCGACCCGACTCGATCAGGACCTCGAGCGCGTCGAAGGTATCGGTAAAGTAGTTCGTGATCGTCGGATCGAGGCGCCGCACCGTGCCCGGCACGTTGCTCTGCGGCGGTTCCATGCCGGTGTCGATCGCGAGGCCCGAGCCACCGAGCGAAAAGTAGCTGTAGATGTGGTTGACCTGGACCGTATCGACGCCCGGATCGGCGTGTGCCGCCGCGACGATCTCGGCCGGCGTGAGGTTGTAGTTGCCGTACTCCGGGAAGTGCATCCCCGCCGGAGCAGCCCCACCGTGATCGATGCCGCCACCGTTGGGCTGCGACGGATCCCGCGTGAGCGGCCACGCGTTGAAGTGGCCGTAGTCAAACGTGGTGATCTCCGAGCCCGGCGCGGTGCCGATCAGAGACGACGCACCCAGCGCCGCGATGTCCGCGCTGAAGTCCTGCACGGACTCGTGGTCGGTCGGAACGAAGAAGTCGGCGCCCTCGGCCAACATCGAGACGATGCGGTCTTCGCGCGGGACCTTGGAATCCGGGCTGTCGATCGAGTGGACGTGGAAGTCGCCGGAGACGAAGCCCGTCGTGTCGATGACGTTCGCGATCTGCAGCGCCACCGACGTCGTGGCGCCCCCCGTGATCGTCACGTCGGCCGAGCCGATCGAATACTCGGTTCCGTGCGAAACGTAGACCCGGTAGTCGCCAGGCTCCACCGTCAGCGGACCGGACAGCCCGGTCTGATCGACGAAGTGTACGACCGCGACGCCGTGAGGATACGTCGTATCCTGGCCCGGATCGCGGAAGATGCCGGTGACGTTGTTCACCTGGCCGAGAATGTTCTGGGTGTTGAGCGGGTCCTTGGAAGAATCGAACCCGACCACTGTCACGCGGGCTGCGATCGGGCTGCTCGTCTCGTCGGTGATCGTGACGTCGAGCGTCCCCCCAGCGGGGATCGCGACGTTCTGCGAGACCGTCGCATAGGCAACGACGAGGACCGCGTGCTCCATCGGCGCGGGGCCACCGCCCTCGTAGGGATGCCCTTCGTACTCTGCGGCGACCGCGTAGCTGCCGGGAGCCACGGCCATCGAGTACTGCCCGGTGGCATCACTGATGGTGTGATTTACGACGTTCTTGTCCAAGGCACCGAGGGCGGGGCCTTCGGCGACGCTGCCGAGAGCGACGATCTTCACGCCGGCCGTCGGAACTCCAGCGACGGTCGCCGTCCCGGAGATCGTGCCGCTCGGGAGGAACTGGATCTCGTTTCGTGCCTCGAGGATCGACGACACCGTGCCGTCACCCACGACGAAGTGCTGGTTCAATGTCACCGCATCGCCCGGGCTGCCCGAAGCGGCAAGGGAATAGTTGGGACCAATCGCACCGATGAGCGCGAGAATCGTCTCCCCGCCGAGAAGCGGCACGGCGACACCGGCGGTCGCGAAGCTCGACGACCCCGGGATGTTGTGGACGTATCCGTACGAAACGCCGTCGCCGCCCCCGAAGCCGCGGAAGGCCATCAGGTTGCACGGGTTCGGGGCCGACGCCGGGCAAGACGAGCCGACGAGCGGCTCACCGAGCCCATAGCCCGGCTGGAACGTCTCGATCTCGCCGGACGGCGCGATGTACGCCCCCAGGAACAGATCGAGCCCCGTGCCGCCGGTGTTCGTGATGGTCGTGTCGACCCGGACGTAGTTCTCGCCGGGCTGTAGGACATAGTCCGTGACGATTTCGACGGGAAGATCCGTATCGTCCGCCGCTGAAGGGAACGGGAATCCGAAGTCATTCACGGTCGAACTCGGGTTGGCGAACGTCAGCAAGTCGTCCACACCCGTGGCACGGAGCACCGCGGCCTGGCCGTCGCTGCCATCGTTGATGATCGTGAGATCGGTGTAATGCGCGCCGTTCTCGAAGTTCAGACTCGTCGTGAGTTCCTCGAACTGGTCGCGGTCCGGATCGAGCCCGGTGCGCACCAGGTCGGCATCGATGATATTGCCGCCGTACTCGCCGACGGCGAGCAAGTTGCGTCCGGGGGCCTGGACGACGACCCGGATCTTTCCGTTCGACAGGATGTAGTCGCCCACCAGGCAGCGAGAGAGCGGTCCTTCGATACAGTCCGCCGGATCCGAGATCAGCGCGAGGGCCGCGTCTTCGCCGCCGTTCAAGTTGCCGTACTCGGCGATGATCAGCGCGTCAGCACCCTGCTCATGCAAGCCGATCGCGCAGGCCGCGAGACTCGCCGACGCCGTCACGCCCTCACACGCACCGCCCCAATCCAGACCTAAGACCTGACCCGGAGTGCACGACGCCTGGGTCCTCTGATCCGACTTCATGCGAGTCAAGTTGAGTTGCCCTTCGGTCTCGTCTTCGCAGTCCGTCGCGGAGGGTAGATTGCGCTTCGCGATGTCGTCCTTGCAGCGACGAAGCAGGTCTTGCCGCCGGAAAGCGACCTTCTCGGCCTCCTTCGCCGTGTTGAGCTGGCATTTTCGCTGCCCGGACTGGGGTACCATACCCGTGGTCGCGAACACCGTGTCGATCAACTCCAGAGCGCGATCCTGATGGCTGTCCGTGAGGCAGGTCGTCAGGTCCGCGAGAGTGCTCGCCCCAAGGCAGTCACCTCCGAAACCGAGCGAGGCGACCAGCGGGTCGTCGCAACGATTCGCGAGCTTTTCCGAGAGCTTCTGGGCCGACTTCGCGATGGTCGCAGCCGCCTTGGGCTCCAGAGTGCAGTCCGTCCCAGCCCCGAGGCGCCCCTTCGAGATCTTCGTCTCGCATTTTCGCAGCGCCTTGGTGACATTCTTGAAGAACGTCCTTCCCTGACGGCCGACCTCAGCCTGACAACGCCGCTGGTCATACGTCAGGTCAATGGCCCAAGAGGTGGAGGCGAAGAGAAGGAGGGATAGGAAGGTGGCCGAGAAACGCAGCAGCATGAGGTCCCTTTCGTGATCGACCGGTAGGTCGGTCGAGGTGTGGCGACGGCTGTATGGAATGCTGGGACCACAATCCAGCGCCAGGACACGACCTGTCAAGCCACTTCCCGAGGCGCCTCGTGTCCCGCGAGGGGGGCTAGGAGGCTCTAGCACATCCCATATGGCCTCTGCGGGGCTCAGTGTCACGCCGAAAAGCCGATTCACCCCATGTGGAGCCCTCCCTCGAAGCCGTCCCGGCCCCGCCGGGCAACTCGGCCGTGGAGTCGCTCGTGTTGTCCATCGCCGTGGCCCGCGCCGCCCCTTCGCCCTCGGCCCCGGGATACGATCCGAATGGATTCTGGCTGCTGGCCTCGTGGAGAGCCGCGACGGCCAAAGCCCTCCCGAAGGAGCTGCACTCCGCACCAGCCGACCAGGCCTGCACGTGCGGGCTCCTGCAGGACATGGCGATTCCGGTGCTCGCACACGGGGAGGGCGAGAAGTACGCCGCCTGGGTCACCCGCAAAACCGGCTTCGGGCTGTGGCCCACCGAGTGGCCCCTCGTCGGCCAATTCCTGTTCGCCCTCATCCTGGTTTTCACCGGCGCGAACTCTTACGTGCAACACTCGAACATTCGCATGGACACGTTTCCCTACCGTTACGTCTTCGCGACGCCCGAGCTGCACCGACTTCACCATTCAAAGCGGGAGTCTAAGCTCGGCGCCAACTTCGGCGACGTGTTGATCATGCGGGACCTCGTGTTCGGAACCCGCCTCGAGCCCCGTCCCGGAGATGCGGTCTACGACGTCATCGGATTGCCCGAGATCGACGTTCCCCAGACGTACGCGAGCCACTTGCGACTTCCCTTCGACTGGAATCGCCTTCACGCCGAAGCGGCCCGCTCTCGATGAGCCTCAACGTTCGCTTTTTTCTGACGTGCCTGTTTGCGCTCGCCATCGGCTGCACGAGTCCGAGCACGGACGAACCCCCGAGACGCTCCGCAGCCGTGGCCACCACCCGACCAAACGTGCTCCTCTATCTGATCGACACTCTTCGGAGCGATCGCATCGGGGCGTACGGCTACAAGTACCCGACCACGCCCGCGCTCGATGCACTCTCCGCCGAGAGCTTCGTCTTCGAGCAGGCTTACGCACCAGGGCCGTGGACACTCCCGTCCGTGGTCTCCCTCATGCTGTCGCAGCCCATGTGTCGACACGGGGTCGTGATCGACGGCAAGAAGATCGACGCCGAGTCGACGCCGCTCGCCGAGATCCTGAACGACGCGGGCTACGCGACGGCCAGCTTCATCGCGAACTCCTACGCCGGACGGCCCGCCGGTCTCGAGCGCGGCTTCGAGGTCTACCACGGGCCGATCGACGACCCTGCCCCGCTGGTCGGAGCGTTTCTCGACGAGATCCCCGACCAACCGTTCTTCGTCTACGTCCACGACGTGCGCCCGCACGACCCCTACGACGTTACCGCCAAAGCGTTGGCACCCTTCGGCCCCATCGACCCGACCGTGCTCAAGCGCATGAAGAACCGGGCGCTGCGGTATCGACGGCTGACCCGGACCGACCACTCCGCCGGAACCAAG
Organism: Candidatus Binatia bacterium; assembly: GCA_029243485.1. Classification (NCBI taxonomy): domain Bacteria; phylum Candidatus Binatota; class Binatia (SeqCode); species Binatia bacterium. The sequence continues at coordinate 134,288 of JAQWRY010000011.1, forward strand.
ATCGGCTCCACGGACAACACGACCGAACAGACCGAGGCGCTCGCCCGACTCGACGCCCTCGCCGAGCCCTACGGGCGCGCCTATGATGCGCGCATACGCGAAGCGGACGACCAACTCGCCGCGACACTGAGTGAACTCCGGCGTCGCGGAAAACTCGAGAATACTCTCGTCCTCGTCGTGTCGGACCACGGCGAGGAACTCGGCGAACACGGGGGCTGGCTCCACGACCATTCGGTGTACGACGAAGTCGTACGCGCTCCGCTCGTCTTGCGCCTACCCACCGCAGAGCCCGCCGGACACCGCATCGAGACGCCCGTCAGCCTCCTCGATGTCGCACCCACGATCGCCGAACTGACCGGGAGCGCCACCCCGCCGGACGCCTTCGAAGGCAAGAGCCTCGTCCCTCTGCTGACAACGACCCCCTCGACATCCAACGAAGCCTTCGTCGCGTCGATGCGGATGAACGCGAAGAAATACTACCGCCCGTGGAAGCAACATCGCGGCGATCAAAACCTCGTCGTGCGCGAAGGCCGGTGGAAGGCAATCTGGAACGTCGAGCCCGACACCCTGGAACTCTACGACCTCGCTCAGGACCCCGGCGAGAAGAACGACCGGAGCGCCGCCGAACCCGAGCGCACCATACGCCTGAAGTCATTCGCCCGCAGCTACCTCGAGAAGTGTGAATCGCGCCGAGCGGCTCCGACGGCGGCGGAACCGCTGTCGGCCGAGAACGCCGAGCGCCTGCGCGCCCTGGGCTACGTCGACTGACGGGCGCCTTCCGTCACGTCGACGGACACACGCCGTCCGCCGCGCAAACGCCTACGGGCGCTCCCCCGCACGTGCGCGAGCCTCCGCCTGGCCTGACGCCCGCCGTTTGACAGATGGGTGCCGGATACCGAAATGCATGGATGCCGGCCGCCCCAGAACGAACCTCGACTGAAGTCCGTGTCCAAGTCTCCAGCGGTGTAATGACCGTCACCTTGGCAGACGCGGAGAACCGCAACGCCCTGGGAGCCCGGCTCATCCAGGGCCTCTTCGACGCAATCGCAGCCGCAAACGCCGACGACGACGTCCGGGCCGTCGTGATCACCAACGAGGGCTCCACGTTCTGCGCCGGCGCGAACCTGAAGGAGCGCCAGGGCCAGACCGACTACGATGACCGCGGAGCCAGCTTCGTCGACCTCCTGGAGGCCGTGCAGGCCTCCCCCACCCCGATAATCGGCCGGATCGCCGGCCACGTGGTGGGGGGCGGGAACGGGCTCGCGTCCTCGCTCGACATCTCGATCGCGTCCGAAGACGTGAAGTTCGGATTCACCGAAGTCCGGCTCGGCGTCGCGCCCGCCATCATCTCCGTCGTCTGTCTCCCCAAGATGCGCCGGGGCGAGGCCATGGAGGCCTTTCTGCGCGGGAATCGGTTTCCGTCCGCGAAGGCCGCGGAACTCGGCCTCATCACGCGGGCCGTTCCCGCCGACAAGTTGGACGCCGCCGTCGACGAGGTCGTCACGGACATCAAGAAGGGCGGCCCGAACGCGCTCGGGTTTGCGAAACGGCTCGTCTACGACGTGCCCGAGATGGACCAGGCCGCCGCATTCAAATCGACGAGCCGTCTCTCGGCCAAGCTCTTCCGCGGCACAGAAGCCGCCGAAGGCGTGGCCGCCTTCCTCGGCAAGCGCAAACCGTCCTGGGCCGACGACGGCGACTGAGCCCTCGCCCCACCCACCTCTTTACCCAGAAGGAATCAAGACATGCTGCAAGTCGGCCAGGACCTCCGCGACGAGGCGGAGGAGCTGAACACATTCCTCGAAACCCTCGACAAGCGAGATTGGACCCGCGCCACCCCGTTCAAGAACTGGACGCCGTGGGATGTCGTCGCCCATCTGCACTTCTTCGACGAGGTCTCGCTCCTCTCTCTGAACGACCCCGACGCGTTCGCAACCTGCCGTGACGATCTCGTTGCCAAAATGGCGAAGGGCATCACCCTTGCCGACGAAGCCAAGCGCGTTCTGGGCGGACTCGATGCCGAGACGCTCCGAACGAAGTGGATCGAGAGCTGCCGCGAAATGGCGGATGCGCTGGGCGCCTCGGAGCCGAAGCGGCGACTCCCCTGGTTCGGACCGGACATGGGCGTCCCGATGTTCACGACCGCGCGCTACATGGAGACGTGGGCGCACGGCCAGGACATCTACGATCTCCTTCATCATCCCCGCGCGCAGACCGACCGCATCAAGCACATCGCGGTGATCGGCATGAAGACCTTCGGCTGGACCTTCGTGAACCGCGGCGAAGAGATCCCCGGCCCGCCGCCGTACGTCCGGATCGATTCGCCCTCGGGTGGCGTGTGGGAATGGGGCGACCCCAGCGACGAAGAGTACGTCCGCGGAAGCGCCGTCGAATTCTGCCACGTCGTGACGCAGGGGCGTAATGTGGCCGACACGTCCCTTGCTGTGAAGGGCCCCGTCGCGACCTACTGGATGTCGATCGCGCAGTGCTTTGCCGGCGCGGCGGTCGACCCGCCGAAGCCCGGCGAACGCCTCGGCTGATCCCCGTCCCCGGACCACACGGACATCGAACGGAGCCCCCATGGATCTGGAATACGGAGAGCGGTACGAGGCGTTCCGGCGTCAGATTGTCGCCTTCTTGTGGCAGTACAGGTCGAAGCGTCCGCCCGGCCACATCTACGACATGCCCCGTGCGGAGCTGTCGGGGTGGTTGGAGCTTCTCATCGAGCACGGCTACTGGGCGCGAACGATCCCCAAAGAGTACGGCGGCTTCGGCGCCGCGCCGGACCTCCTCGAAACGGTGATCATGGACGAGGAGTTCAACCGGGCGGGCGTCGCGCGGGGCATGATGGCGCAGGGGCCGTCAATGCTCGTGCCAACGCTACTCGAGCACGGCAGCGAAGAGCAGAAGCGCACCTGGATCAAACCCACGATGCGGGCCGAATTCCTCTGGTGCCAGGGCTACTCCGAGCCGGGCGCCGGTAGTGATCTCGCGAGCCTTCAGACGCGGGCGACCGAAGACGGCGACGACTTCTTGATCAACGGGCAGAAGATCTGGACGAGCAGCGCCGACAAGGCCGAGATGATGTTCATCCTGGTGCGCACCGAGCCGGACGCCCCCAAGCACGGCGGCATCAGCTACGTCCTGCTGCCCATGGACACACCCGGGATCGACGTGCAGCCGCTGCGCACGATGTCGGGTGATCTCGGCGAAAACTCGTTCAACCAGGTGTTCTTCACCGATGTGCGCGTCCCACGCACCAACGTCGTCGGGCAACGAGGCAACGGCTGGGCGATCGCAAACGCGACGCTCGTGCACGAGCGCAACAGCCTGAACGCGAACGCCGAGAGCACCCTCCTACGGCTCATTCGCCTGATGAAGAACGAAACCGTCAACGGCGTACCCGCAATCGCGAGCCCCGTGTTCCGGGATCGCCTGATGCGGCTGCAAGGCCGCGTGCTGGCGATGAAGGCTCACTCGATGCGGGTCCTGACCAACAACCTGAAGGGCGAGCCTCCCGGACTCACCGGGTTCGTCGTGAAGCTCCAGAACTGCCAGCTCAACTTCGACGTCGCTTCGCTCGCAATTGACGTCATGGGCGAGCTTGGTGTGCTGTACGACCACTCGAAGTACGAACGGGAGCACGCCTTCTGGCAGACGCACTCCTTCCTGTCTCTCGGGTTCATCATCGGCGGCGGCACCGCCCAGATCCAGAAGAACATCATCGCCGAGCGCGGGCTCGGCCTACCTCGCGAGCCCAAGCCCGCGAAGACAGCGGGAGCCTAGTCGTGGATTTTGGCCTCTCTGAAGATCAAAAGCTCCTCGAGAGGAGCCTTCGCGGATATCTCGGCGACCGGGTACCGATCACCCGCGTACGCGAGCTTCGCAGTCTCGATTGCCCGAACGAACGAACCATCTGGAAGGACCTGGCCGATCTGGGCGCCACCGGCATCCTCATCTCGGAAGCCCGGGGCGGGAGCGGTCTCGGACTCCTCGATGCGGCCCTCGTCGCGCAGTCTCTGGGCTACGCCGCGACGCCCGCCCCGTTTCTCTCGTCCGGAGTCATGGCACCGCATGCACTGGGCGCGCTCGACGCCGGGCCGGTCGACGGATGGCTGCGGGCCATGGCGACCGGAGATCTCGTCGTAGGCGTGGCGGTGACCGAGACGTTCTCGGTGCGCGAGGACGCGGGGATCGAGCTCGACGGTGACGTCCTGCGCGGGAAGGCGATGATCGCGCTCGACGCACACGGCGCGGATCTCACCCTCGTCGCGCTCGGTCGAGACCGGATCGCAGCCGTCCGCAGCGACGCGAGCGGACTCACTACGAGCCGGCTCCCGACGACGGACCAGACCCGCTGCACCTCCGAGTTGATCTTCGACGGCGTCCGCCCCGAAGCCGTGTTCGATCACGCCGGCGAGGCGCTCTCGCGCATGATCGACGCCGGACGCATCGCGCTCGCAGCGGACACCATCGGCGCGTGCGAGTCGATGATCGAACAGGCCGTTGCCTACGCGAAGCAACGCAAACAGTTCGGCCGCATCATCGGTTCGTTCCAGGCCGTGAAGCACATGTGCGCGGAGATGGTCGCGGACCTCGAGCCGGCGCGCTCACTGATGTGGCAGGCCGCGCACAGCTTCGACACGAAGCCCGATGACGCGCCGCTCATGGGATGCCACGTGCTCGCGCACGCTTCCGAGATCGGCCGAGAGATCGCGAGCATCTCCACGCAGGTCCATGGCGGTACAGGCTGGACCGACGAGCAGAACCTCCACTTCTGGTTCAAACGCATCGGAGTGGCGCGTCACCTCCTCGGCGGCCCGGAGTACCTCCGCGAACGAGCGGCCTCCCTGCAAGAACTGGACGTCAGCGCCTGAACCCGGACCCCCCGAAGGAGCGCCCGAGGGCGTCCGGGGGCTCGATCTCGGACTCCTGGTCCAAGCGCCCCAAGCCGCCCAACTCCTCGTCGATACGGCCGACGTCGTCGTCTCGAACTTCCTTCCCGGAACCCTGGAGCGTTGGAACCTCGGCTACGAGCGGCTCGCCGAGCGAAACCCACGCATCCTCGTCGGTTTGGGGAGCGCGTTTGGGCCCGTCGAGCGCGACACCGGTCGACGTGACGGTCGCCGACCACATCGGATCGCAGAATCTGAGCAACGGCACTCTAGCCACCCTGTTCGCACGCGAGCGAACGGGTCGCGGGCAGAAGGTCGAGGTCTCCCTCGTCGGCGGCCAGATCTTCGCGCAGTGCTCCGACCTTCTCTGGGCCAGCGGCCGTCGATACGCCCTCGTGCGGAGCTACGACGAGATCACGCAGGACGAAGCGCTCTACGAGAACGAGTACCTCCAGCGCATCGAGCAGCCCGAATGGGGAGAGATCACCATGGTCGGCTGCCCGATCCGCATGAGCGACACCCCGAGCCGACCGGGGGCGATCGCACGGAACGGGGCCAACACACCGAGGAGGTCCTCCTCGACCTCGGCTATTCGTGGGAGGAGATTGCCGCGCTCCGCGAGAGCGGCGTACTGTAGCCGCATGACGACGATCGACTGGTACGGGTGCGCCACGTTCTGCCTGAAGACGGCGGGCATGAAGATCTTCCTCGACGCCTACATCGATCGAGCCGCGAACGCGCAGGGCACGGGCCTTCGAGCGGACGACGTGAAGGAGTGCGACTGGATCGTCGTCGGACACTCCCACTTCGACCACCTCTACGGCGCCGAGCGCATCGCGGCGAACACGGGAGCCAAGCTGATCGGCAGCTACGAGACGATCCGCGTGATGGAGCAGGCGGGCGTTTCCGTCGGACAGATGATCTGCGTGGCCGGCGGGGAGACGATCAATCTCGGGAACGACGTGACGGTGACGGCGTACCCGAGCCAGCACTCGTGCGTCTGGTCGCACACGCAGATGGCTCCTCCGGGAGAGGTCTGTATCGGCGACCTCGGTCTCACCTGGCAGGAACAACGCGCCCGCTTCGAGGAACTCATCGGGTACTTCGCCAACGACCTCGAGAAGGTTGCGATCGAGCACCTCATGGCGAGCAGCCAGGGCGATCGCGGCGACGGCGGCGCGCTCGTCTACCTGTTCGACACGCCCGACGGGCGGCTCCTGTACCAGGACACGTCCGGTCACTGGAGCGGAATCCTGAACACGCTGCGACCGGACGTCGCGATCCTCGCGGCCGCCGGACGCGGGAATGTGGACGGGGAACCCATCCAAGGCTCACTCGCCCAGTTCGTTGCACGCCAGGCCGATCTCCTACGACCGCGCCGGGTGATCCTCTGCCATCACGACGACTGGCTGCCCGGGTTTTCCATCGACACGGACGTCGCTCCGATCCGCGAGGAACTCGCCCTCGTCGCCCCGGGCACCGAACTGGTGACGCTCTCGTACCTGGACGGGACCGAGATCCTCCCGATCCGCTGACGCGCGCCGGCCCTATTTCGGTCGATCGTCGCGGATCCCGTTGTCCACCACGAGGGCGCGTCCGTCGGTCACCGCGCGCACCGAATGCGGCGCGTTCGACGGAACGATCGCGACACCGCCCGGCCCTGCGGTCTGAGTCTCGCCGGCGACGGCCACTTCGAGTTCGCCCTCGATGATCCTTTAGACTTCTTCGTTAGGATGGTGGTGCTCATGGGCCCTCGTGCCGGCTTTGAAGTCCCAACGCGCGAAGGTCATGTTCTCGGACACCCAGGTCCTGCCGAACCAGCCCGGAAAACGCCCCAAGGGTCCGATGTCGTTCATGTTGAGAAAGGGCATGGTGTCTCCTCGTAGCCAGCCCCGGATGTAGGCCGATCCGCACCTCCACTTTCGCGAATTCGGCTTCGTCACGTCGCTGACTGCGAGTCAGCTCTTCGGCATCCTCGCCCTCTCGCAGACGAACGGAGTGCTGGTGACCTTGGCTCGGGAAAACCTCGGAGTCCCGATTCGAATGGGGTACGCACTCGGTGACCTCGGCTCCGCTCTCGAGCCACTCCAGGATTCGCTCAAGCGGATGGGCTTCGGCGCGATTTTCGGTGGGTTCGTCTTGGTCTACGGGAACGCGAAGTCCACTTCGGCCTCCGCCTCGCCGAGTTCCACGGGCCGCAGCTTCTCACCGAGCCGCTCGTGCCAGACTCGCACTTCGTAGCGACCGACCGGAACGTCTTCGAACGAGAACCGACCATCCCTCCCCGTCACGACGACATACGGATGGTCTGCAACGAACACCCACGCCTTCATCCACGTGTGCAGAACGTTGCAATTGATCTCGTGGAGGCCGGACTCCTCGAACTCGTGTGAAACCCGTCTCCACTCGGGCAGTCCCAGGTTAAAGATCGTCCGTGACCCGAGCCAGGCGTGGGCGTCATGCAGGATCGGATCGCTGTTGCGGATCTCCATCGACTGTCCGGTCACGAGTGCCTGCACCCGCGGCACGAACGCGCATCCTTCGTTATCGAGACTCGCCGGTGCGAGGCCCCGAGGCTTGCCCGCCGATACCCCGACCACCTCGACCAGGGCGTTCGCGACGCCGCCCTCCTCCGACACCACCAGGCTCTCGTCTGGAATCCGATCTCCGCACACGTCCTGGTTCTTGAGAACGGGTTGGAAGGCGGGGGCGGGCCTCTCCCCGGCGAAGACCACACGCCCCGAGAGCGTCGCGCCGTTCTCCACCAGGGTCTCCTCGTACGCCTGCGCGACGGCCGCCGAAACGAGCACGAGCCAGACCCCGATCCACCACGTCCGCACGCCGGAGATCGTATCACTCGAAGCCCTCCCCCGCGTGACCTCGCCCCGAACCTAGGCTAGGAGCCAACTCGATGAGCGATCGAGACCTCTTGGTAAGGGGCGGCCGGGTCGTGTCGCCGGATTCGGTGACCGATGCGGACGTGTGGATCGAAGGCGGCCGGGTGAAGGCGGTCGGCACCCGGCTCGCGGCTCCCGAGGGGACACCGGAGATCGACGCCGGCGGCAAGCTCGTCCTTCCGGGCTTGATCGACCCGCAGGTGCACTTCCGCGAGCCCGGCAACACTCACAAGGAAGACCTCGCGAGCGGCTCACTCGCCGCAATCGCCGGTGGCGTCACGTCGTTCCTCGAGATGCCTAACACAAAGCCGTCGACCACGACCCCCGAGCTTCTGACCGACAAGTTCGAACGCGCGAAGGGACGCACCCACGCCGACCACGGCTTCTTCCTCGGCGCCAGCGCCGAGAACGCAGAGCACCTCGGCGAATGGGAACAGGCGCCGGGCTGCGCAGGCGTCAAAGTCTTCATGGGATCATCAACAGGCTCCCTCCTGGTGGCCGACGACGAAACTCTCGAGCGCGTGCTGCGGTCTGGAAGTCGGCGTGTCGCCGTGCACAGCGAAGACGAACCGCGACTGATCGAGCGCTACGCTGCAATCCAGCCGGGCACGCCGGTGACCGAGCACCCGAACGTGCGCGACGTGGAGTGCGCCGTCCGTGCCACCCGCCGTCTACTCGATCTCGTGGAGCGAACGAAGCGACCGGTCCACCTTCTGCACGTCAGCACCGCCGAAGAAATCGCACTCCTGCGCGACCGCGACCTGGGGGAACTCCTCACCGCCGAGGTAACACCGAACCATCTCTTTCTCACCGCACCCGACTGTTACGAGCGCTTCGGCTCACGGGTGCAAATGAACCCGCCCGTCCGCGTCGTCCGCCATCGCGACACGCTGCGCGAGGCGCTCGCCGACGGCACGCTCTCCTGCATCGGCAGTGACCACGCGCCTCACGCCCCCGACGAGAAGGCGAAACCGTACCCGGAGTGCCCGTCGGGGATTCCCGGCGTCCAGACGATTCTCGGCCTGCTTCTGACCGCCGTTCGCGACGGCTGGCTGCGGCTCGAAGACGTCGCTCGGGTGAGTTGCTCGGCCCCGGCGCGCGTCTACGGCATTCAGAGGAAGGGCGGATTAGCCCCCGGCATGGACGGGGACCTCGTCGTCGTCGACGCTGACGAACGGGGACCGCTCCAGCGCGAATGGTTGCGATCGCGGGCTGGCTACAGCCCCTACGAGGGCGCGGCACTTGCCGGATGGCCTCTGGTGACCGTGCTGCGGGGACGAATCGCCTATCGCGATCATGCCCCGGTCGGGGCGGCGGACGGCCAACCCATACAATTCGGCTGAGGCCGGAGGACCCGTACCGGCGTCACGTGGAACGTCGAACACGGGTTCGAGTCCGAAGCGCAAATCGACCTGCTCGTGCAGGGCGAGTTCGCCCCCATCTCGGACATTCTACTTCTCAGCGAAACGGACCGGGGCTGTGAGCGGACCGACTTCCGCAACGTCACGCACGATTTCGCAGAGGCCCTCGGCTACTATTACGTCCTCGCGACCGAGTTCATCGAGCTGTTCGGCGCACATGGTCGACTGGACCCCGACGATCGCCAGGCGAGCAGCGCCGTCCCTCTCACTATCGACTTCGTGTTCTCGCGTAGAATCGAGGCGGTGGACGCGGGACTCTGTCGGCTCGAGCAATGCGACGGGGTCGTGCCGACGCGCGATTCCGTCGCCTACGTTCAGAACCGCGATGTCTCACTTGGAAACCCGGCCGACATCACCGCCCCGGCCAGTTGGGCGTCCGTTTCTCGAAGAAGGCGCTGATTCCCTCGATCGCATCCTGCGAGTTCTGAACGACGTCCTTCGCCTTCTCGGTCGTAGCCCAGCCGGCATCGTCGTCGGCGCTCACCAGCGCGTCCACGGCGGCCATCGTCTCGCGGACCGAGACGGGCGAATTTTGGGCGATGAGCCCAGCCAGTTCGACCGCAACCGACAACGCCTCCCCCGGCTCGACGACCCGATTCACGAACCCCAGCCGCTCCGCCCGCCCGGCATCCATCTCCTGACCCGTGAGGAGCAACTCGCGCGCGACGTTGAGCGGCAAGGCCCGCGGAGCCCGGAAGAGCGCGCCACTCGTCGCGACCACACCCCGCTTCACCTCGGGCAGCCCGAACCGTGCAGCCCGGGAAGCCACCACCATGTCGCAGCACATTGCGATCTCGAAGCCGCCCCCGAACGCGACGCCTTCGACGGCCGCGATGAGCGGCTTCATGCGGTGGCGCCGGATGATTCCGTACTCGCCTCCGCGCGGTGTCAGCGGGCCCGAGCCTCCCGAAAGATCCGTCCCGGCGGAAAACACTGCGGTTCCCCCGGTCAATACGCCGACCCAGAGCTCCGGATCGTCCTCTAGCTCGTTCAACGCGGCGTCGATCGCGCCGGTCATCTCCTCGTCGATCGCGTTGCGTTTCGCCTCGCGGTCGAGAGTCACGACCGCGACCCGACCTTCTCGTTGCATTTTCACAGGCATGAACCGCCCTTATCACAAGCACTTACGAGAACGCGCGAGATCCGCATTGACCGGCAGTCGCACAGAGTGCTGGAACGGTCCACCGACGAAGAGATCTCGCAGGCCGTGATCCGCGTCGGCGAGTTCACAGAACGCCCCCTGCAGCCGGAGCCCCGCAGGAACCAGGAGCGCGGCCGCCGCCCGGGCGTTTGAATTAACACGCGGCACGACCACGGAATCCGCAGCCCCGACGCTCGGCTCACTCCCCCCTGCCACTCCGCCCGACTCCGAGACGCGAGCTGAGTTGCACGATCGGGGCACGGGCTTGCAACGCGGGGCGGCCGCGGCGAAGCTGCCGGCCATGACCCATCGACTCGCGATTGTCACGCTGCTCTCCTTCTTCCTCGCAGCGTGCGGTGACAGTTCGACCACCGGGGCGGATCGGTGCGCCGGAAAGAGCATGGAAGCCGGGACGCGCGAGGTCTTCATAGAGTCCGGCGGACGCACGCGCCGCTTCCTGTTGTCCGTACCACCGTCCGCACTCACGGGCCGGCCCGCCGAGCTCGTGCTCGGCTACCACGGCGTCGCCTCGACCCCCGAGGCCTTCCTGACCGTCACCGCCTTCGAAGAAAAGGCCGCCGAACAAGGCTTCATCGTCGCTGCCGGGGCGGGCGTGGACCGCTCGTGGAACGCCGGCGCCTGCTGCGACCCCGCGATGTCTCTCGAGATCGACGATGTCGGCTTCACCCGCGACATGATCACCGCGATCGAAGACGAGGTCTGCATCGACTCGGGTCGGATCTTCGCGACGGGCTTCTCGAACGGAGGGGCGATGACGTTCCGCCTCGCGTGCCAGGCCGCCGACCTGTTCGTGGCCACATCGCCCGTGGCCGGCGGAATCGCCTCGAGCTGCGAGCCGGCTCACGACGACTCGATCCTCATCGTGCAGAACGTGGACGACCCGTTCGTCCCGTTCGTCCTGGGCGAAGTCGCCGCGGATCAGTTCGCGGGCCTGAACGCCTGCGGACCCGAGCGGGTCACGACCGAACCAGCGTCGAACACCGTCTGCGATGCGGCCCCGTCCTGCGGAAGCGGCACCACGGTAGAGCTCTGCGCCGTCTCCGGGATCTCGCACCAGTGGCCGGGCGGAGCGACCGACCCGACCGGGCCGTACCGCGCAACGGATGCGATGTGGGACTTCTTCTCTGCGGCCGGGTCGTAGTCCTAGTGCAGCGCTGTCGCCGGCAGCGCACTATACGGGATCGAGCACGACGACCGGGATCTTGCGCTTCGTCCACTCCTGGTAAGTGTTGAAGCCATCCTCGATGGCGGTCATCTCGGACCAGAGCTTTTCACGCTCTTCGCCCTCGGCTTCACGGGCGCGAACCTCGAGGACCTCGGCGCCACGCTGAATCTTGGCGCTAGGATCAGCCAGAAGGTTGAGCCACCACGACGGATGGTTCGGGCCACCAGCGAACGAGCCGATGACCACGCTCGCGTCTCCGTACGTCAGGTACGCGAGCGCCTTGGTGCGCGGCTGACCGGACTTGCGACCCTTCGTGGTCAGCAAGAGGATCTGGTTGTCCCCCAGCTTCCCGAGAACCTTCCCCCCCGACGCGCGGTAGATGTGGGGGTGAAGGTTCCAGAGAAGCTGAGTGAAGAACGTTTTCTTGACGGCCGGCATGATCGCCTGCGTACCACCCTCGGGGCGAGCCGCAAACGGCCGGGGTCAGCGATCCGCGCGGGCGCGGGCCGGACGGCCTCCCCGACGAGGGGGCTTAGAACCGCGCGGGGCGTGCGTCGGATCCTTGGCGGTGCCGTGAGAGACCGGACGAGCCTTCGCCGTGGTCTTCTTCCTCGGCCCCGAAGGGGAACCGCCGGGGCGGGGCTTGCGCGCAGCGACTTCGTCGCGCGCTCCAGACGTCCGCCGCGGTTCGCCGGAACCCGTCTTCGCACGCGCATGGCCGCCCTTCGAATTGCGGCCCTGATTCCGCCTTCCAGCGGGCGGGCCCGACAGACGCCTACGATTTACCTCCGCGTCCTCCCGCGTATCCTCCGCGGAAGGCGCCGGAAGACCGTAGGACTCGGCAGAGCGACGAATCAGCTTGCGACCCGTGAGCTTCTCGATCGCCTGTAGGTACGGCCGCTCGGCCGGCGCGCAGAGCGACACCGCAATGCCCGACTCTCCCGCCCGACCCGTCCGGCCGACGCGGTGGACGTAGTTCTCAGGCTCGTTCGGGATATCGAAGTTGACGACGTGCGAAAGGCCCTTCACGTCGAGGCCGCGGGAGGCGAGATCCGTCGCAACCACGACGCGCGTCTCGCCGGAGCGAAGTCCGAGTAGAGTCCGCTCGCGGGCGGACTGGGACTTGTTTCCGTGAATTGCCGACGCGGGGATGCTCCGCTTCGTCAGCTTCTGGGCGAGCCGGTTCGCGCCGTGCTTTGTGCGCGTGAAGATCAGCGCCCGGTCGATCTCGCCGTCCTGGAGAAGCTCGACCAGAAGGGCCGACTTCGAGGCCGATTCGACGAAGTACACCGACTGCTCGATCGGATCGCACGTGGACGAGACCGGATCGACCGCGATGCGCTTCGGCCGGTTGAGGAACTTCCCCGCCATCGACTCGATCTCCTTGGGGATCGTGGCCGAGAACAGCAGGGTCTGACGGTTCTCCGGTATCTTCGCCATCACGCGCTTGATGTCGTGGATGAAGCCCATGTCGAGCATCCGGTCGGCCTCGTCGAGGACGACGTGATCGACGCTAGACAGCGAGACGACGCCCATCTGCATCAGGTCGAGCAGGCGGCCGGGAGTAGCGACGAGGATCTCGACGCCGCGCTTGAGCGCTCGGATCTGAGGCTCCTTCCCCACACCGCCGAAGACGACGAGATGACGAAGGTTCGAGCCCTGCGCGTACTTACCGAAACTCTCGCCGATCTGGGCGGCGAGCTCGCGGGTCGGAGCCAACACCAGAGCGCGAACGGCGCCCCGGCGACGAGCGCCCTGCGGCGTTTCGAGCAGGTGCTGCAAGATCGGCAGCGCGAACGCGGCCGTCTTTCCGGTACCGGTCTGGGCGCAGCCCAAGACGTCCCGTCCTTCGAGAACGTGGGGAATGGCCGAACTCTGAATCGGCGTGGGCGTCGAGTAGCCCGAGGAGCGAACGGCCTGCTGAAGCGAAGGTGCGAGCGGCAGGTCCATGAATTGAGCTACGGCCTGTGGCTGCAGCTCGGGAGTCGTGTTGGTGTTCAAAAAAAACCTCTTCCAAAGATGGACGTACATGGCCGGTCGGAACCGGCATCGTCCGGCGCGCGTGTGGCGCGCAGTGGCGGGACCCCGCATCGACGCTCGCCCTTGGGCTACGACACTGGGTCCGGAAATCGAGTTTTCCCGAGATGGGCAGGGCGGCGGTCGGCAGCCTCAGAGGCGCGGACCAGTCCAAACTCGCTCCACTATAGCTGGCATACGCGCCGAGACCCCGCAACCGGGTTTCGGGAACGAACCCTGGCCGGCCCGAGAGCGGCCGGGAGCGTGCTCTACTCGACGGCGAGGACCTTCACGTCGAAGTTCAGGTCCTTGTCGGCAAGCGGGTGGTTGAAGTCCAGGATGATCTTGTCGCCCCGGACCTCGTGAACGCGGACCGGGGCCCCGTGGCCCTGGGCCATCAGCATGGCTCCCGCCTTGCGCGCGTCCTCGGGGACCTCCGAGGTCTCGATCTCCTTGAAGGCATCCGGGCTGGAGACTCCGTAGCCATCCTGCGCGACGACGCGGACCGCCTTGGTGTCACCGACGGCCAGTCCAATCATCTCCTTCTCGAGCCCCGGGATGATCTGCCCCTCGCCCTGCGTGTAGCTGAGCGGTTCGCCGCCGGCATTCGAGTCGACCTTCGAACCGTCATCCAGCGTGAGCGTGTACTCGATCGATACCTTGCTGCCGTCCTTGATCACGGCCGCGATTCTAGCAGGCCTGGTCGGGCCCTAAAAACGTGTCCCTCGGCGACGACCGGGGCGAACGGCGTGGCGAGTCCGATCTCCGCGAGGCCCGCCGCCTTTCGCGAACGCTTCGGGACCTCTAACGCCACGACCCGTTCGTAGAACGCTTCTGCGTCCTCACGACGGCCGACCACATCGAGGAGCTGAGCTCGCGTCAGGCCGACCCAAGCCGATCCCCAATGCGGGCGCGGCGGACCGTCCAGCGGGAAAGCTTCCAGCGCACGGCGAGCGCCGTCGACGTCGCCGATCTGCAGCCCCGCGCGTGCGCGCCACAGGGGCGCCATGCTGCGAATCAACGTGTCGAGACCATCACCGCCCGAGCCGTCCTCCAAGCGATGCGACTCGTCGATCACGTCTTCAAATCGACCCGAAGTGAATCGGGCATCGATCAGCTGATAGTGGATGAGAGCGTTCTTAGGGAAGCGCCCGTGAAGATCATCGATGAGTTCGGTCGCCTTCTCCACGCGCAGCGGCTCGAACTCCATGCTGATGTCGGCCAAAACGAACTGCGCATCGTTCTGGTGCACCCCGCCGTGTTCCGTCGTCTCCTCGATGTAGCGAAGGCCGGTCGACCCATCGCCGGACGGGACGAACCACAACCACGTGAGCCATTTGAACCAACGCGTCACCAGGTCTGCGTAGAAGTAGTAGAGTCCCAGGGGATACCGCGCGTCGACGAGAGTCGGATCCAGCTCCATGGCACGTTCGAGATGCAGCCGTCCCCGCTCCCCGTAGGTGCCCGCCGAGAGGTACCTACCGCGGATACCCTCGAGGCGACCGAGGTGAATCAGAGCGCGACCGAGATGATAGTGCGCCCGCGCGTCGCTCTCTTCGGCAGCGATTCGCACTTCGGCGATTCGTGCGCCCTCCTGCGAGTTGAACTCGATCGCCTGGTCGTACGACGTATCTCCCTCGTCGAACATCTGACGCCAGTACAGAGTGTCCACCTGGTGCACCCATCCGGAGGGATCGTTCGGATGCTCGGTCCGCAGGGTCTCCCAGACCCGGTCGGCATCGTCGCGGCGCCCCTCGAAGGTCAGCGACACCCCTTCGTCGACGAGTTCGCTCACACTTGCCGCGGACACGGATGCCGCGAATTCGGCAACCAGAAGCAGGAGTGCACAGAAAATATGGATTCGGTTTTGCACGAGCCGACCCTCCGTTCCTTTTGCGCAACTGCAAGGCGCAAGCCAGGGAGAACCGTCAAGAAACCCAGGGGCCGCGGCCGGCCGGCGCAGTCCGAGACATGCGGAAGTGCAGTGGCCTCCTTGCGGCGCAGCCCGTGGGAGGCTTTCCGCGCGCCCTCCCGCGGCCGGGCCGGTCTCGTTCAGCGCCGGAGGAGAGTGGGAGGGGTCACCGGCTCCGCTTCCACGTCCGCTTCGCCGAGCAGTGCATCGAAGATCTCATCGGTCGCGCCGAGGCCCCCGAGGTGACCTTCCTGCGGCCGAACGTCCAGAGTCGAGTGCGGCAGAAGGCCCGCCATGTGCCGGCCGTGCTCCAGAGGAACGATATTGTCGGCGTCGCCGTACAGGAGATGGACGGGAACCCGAACGTCGCCGAGGG
The DNA here is from genome assembly GCA_029243485.1 of Candidatus Binatia bacterium. Classification (NCBI taxonomy): domain Bacteria; phylum Candidatus Binatota; class Binatia (SeqCode); species Binatia bacterium. The sequence goes on from JAQWRY010000011.1 coordinate 150,132, forward strand.
CGAAGCCCCACGGTTTGCCGAACAACGCCACGTCCAGGAACAATGCCTGCATCCAATCTCGGCTTCCGTGGATCAGATCCTCGTGGAACATGCGCCGCGTGGCCGGATCGGAGAACACCTTGGCGTCGCCGGGCGGGAGCAGTTGCAGGAAGAGGTCGGTCGCGGGATCCGCAAGCGGCTTCAGAACCTGAACAAGGCCTCGCATCCCGAACCCGAGCGGCCCGCGTAGGAAGGCGAGCGCGGGACCGACTACGGGCGTGATCGAGACGGCTCCCCCTTCGGGCGCGTCCGGCCCCACCGATGGTGCGACGCCGCCGAGAATGGCGACTCCCACGACGCGATCCGGCATCTCGTGCGCGCACGCAAGCGTGTAGGGACCGCCGCCGCTCAGGCCCACCATCCCGAAGCGCTCGATGGCCAGCGCACGCGTGAGCTGGCCGATGTCGTGCGCGAAATCGACGATCCCGCTGTACGCGTGCGGCGTGGACGCGCCGATGCCCGGCCGCTCGACGGCGACCAGGCGCACGTCTCGCTTCCAACACGCCTCGCGCGTCGCGGGCGCGATCTGGCGACAAGCCCCGGGAGTCCCGTGGAACCACAGGATCGGGAAACCGGTCGCGGGACCGAACTCGGCGTAGCCGAGCTCCCGGCCGTCTTCGAGACGAAAAGCACCTTCGAACCGAGGGGGAGACAACGAGACCATCCCTTTTTACTAACACAAGCGACCGCACGCTCGCCCCGTCGCCGACGACCCGAAACACTCCGCCGGAGAACGCAAATAGCTCCTGGAATCCGTCCTCAGCCTGCCGGTCGAACTTGCGATCTGACCGCGCTGCCTATTGGTCCTTGCCCATCTTCTCCCAGACCATGTTAGGCGCCTGGTCGATGCCGAGGAGCGTGAGCGGATGGGCGCGATCCACGTGCCCCATCACGTTGAGGTACAACGAATACCCGATCAACTCCTGCAGGCGCCGGGGGTAGGTCGCCGCCGTCTCGCGGTCGGTTCCGAGCATCAGGTTCTGCTGCTGGCGGCACCAGCCGGACACGAACTGGATCGAAAGGCCGTACCGCTCGGTGTCCGTCGTGCCGTTCGCTCCGCCGCCGTGCCACGTCGACCCGTGCAGGACGACGACACTTCCGGCGGGCATCTCGGCGGCGATGGACTCGTGCTCTTCGCCGGGCTTCGGCATGTTCTCCCGCTGGTTCGATCCGGGCACGATGCGCGTGGCGCCGTTCTCACCGGCGAAGTCGCTCAGAGCCCACAGCGTCGTGATCAACGTGGGAACATGTGGGCGCGGAAGCGTGATCATTCCGTCGTCCGAATGCAGAAGCTGCTCCGTCTCGCCGGGACTGATGTGCATCGAGGTGGTGCCCGACAAGAGGAAATCTACGCCGAGGAGGCGTTCCATGAGGGCGAGCATCGGTTCGTGGATCACGAGCTCGCGAAACAACGGGCTACGATGGATGAGGTTGAAGATTCGCCGTGTCCGAAAACCCTCGAAGTCGTTCGTACCGAATTCGATCCCGTGCTCACGCTCGACCCGGTCGACTTCCGCGATGAGATCCGCGCAACGATTCCGCTCGAGAACGCCCTCGACGATCGCGAACCCATCTTCCCGGACCCGGTCCGCCAGAGACTCGTCCTCCGCGCCGATCGGAACAGTGAATCTATTGGTCGCCACAGCCGCCATGGTCTACTGAAGTACACCATGACTCCGGCGACGGCGACCGAGAACGTGCTCGACAACGTTGCGTGGCACGCCCTGCGCGGGCCACAGGCCCGGCTGTCCCAGTGGGAAGAACACGGCCGCGCCGGCCGCTTCGACCCTGAAGTCACGGTGTTCACCGCGGTCGACCGACTCGACGACGAGGCCTGGGCGGCCCAGGCGAGGCTGGTCGGTCCGGGCGGCACGACGATTCTGTTCCGAGACGAGGTTCCAACGCCGCCCGCAGGCTGGCAGGAAGTCTTCCGGGGCCCGACCTGGCAACTGGTGGCGGGAGATCTCGGACCGCCCGCCGAGGTCCCCGTCGAAGCCCTGGCGCCGGACGACGCGGCCGAGATGCTCGCGCTCACCCAACTCACCGAGCCCGGGCCATTTCTCCTTCGAACGATCGAGCTCGGAACGTATGTCGGGATCCGCCACGAGGGAAAGATCGTGGCGATGGCCGGCGAGCGACTGAAGGCGCCGGGTTTCACGGAGGTCTCCGCCGTCTGCACGCATTCGAACGCGCGCCGGCTCGGCTACGGCGCCGCGCTCACGCTGTGGATGGCGGCCCACATTCGCAAGCGCGGCGACGAAGCGTTTCTGCACGTTCTCGCATCGAACGAGAGCGCGCTGCGCCTCTACGAGGCGATCGGCTTTCGACGAAGACGGAATGTCGACGCCGTCGCAGCAGTCTGGACTGGCTAGGCTCGCAGGTAGAGGAACTCCTTCTAGCCGAGCTTGCCGCCGACGACGGTGCAGATTTCGACCTTGGACATCTGCGTCCGCTCACCGGTCGGCTTGAACGTGACCTCGAGATCGAACTTCACCACGAGTTGGGCGTCTCGTTGCGAACCGTTCGGCGCGACATCGACACGCTGCGCCTGCGCTGATTGGACATCGACAACGAACGAGGCGGCGGCGGGGTCCGCTTCGCCCGTCTCGCGCCCCTCCCTCCGCTACGACTGGAGGAGAGTCAGGTTGTCGGACTGTGGCTCTCGGTTCAGCTCGCACGCCGCGCCACCGGACTGCCCTTCTCCGAAGACAGCGGGGCCGCGCTGAACAAGGTGCTCGCCGCGCTTTCCGATGCACGCCGCCAGAAGCTGCGCCAACTCTACGGCCGGATCCTCGTGGGTAGACCGGCAGGCCCACGCCTGCGAGCGTCGGCTGAGGAGATATGTCCGACCCTGCTCGAGGCGTTCGAACGATGCTTCAGCCTCGAGACCTGCCTGAACTTCACCTATGAGCGACCGCGTGGAGAACACGACCCAACGGCGCGTAGAGCCGCGTGGGATTCTCGCCAGCTACCGCTCTGGTACATCCTCGCCGTCGACGTGGACAAGGACGCACCGCGCATGTTCCGAATGGACCGCATCTCGGATCCCCGACCGTTCGCGCGGCCGTTCGTGCCATCGCGATCACTCGTGCACGAGATGGTGGAGGAGATCCCCGACGTCACCCTCGAACGGATCCGAGCCGGGTCCGTTCGAGTCCGGACCGAATCTAGACCGAATCTGGATCCCTAGTCCCGATCGAAGGCGGAGATCGCATCGCTCGTGGGCGAGGCGACGTATACGCTCTTGCCGTTGCGGGTGACGATCACTGAAGACGCCTCGACGAGAGCCGTACCGTCCGCACACGCGCCGCCGCTTCCGTCGTCGCTGATACAGGCCTCGGTGCCGGCAAACTGGGCGAGGACTCCAGTCTTCTTGTCGCGGGAGAAGATCGCGACCGCGTCGCTCACGTTCGATGCCACGTAGGCGTTCTTCCCATCCCGAGACAGGACGACCGACAGCGCACCTGTGAGATTCGTCCCGTCCGCGCATTCCCCGCCGCTACCGTCCTCGCTGATGCAGCCGTCCGTGCCTGCCAGCTGCGACAACGCGCCCGTGGACTTGTCCCGCGCGAACGCGGCGACGGCATTGCCGTCGCGGGCGGCGACGTAGACGAACTTTCCATCCTTAGAAACGGTCACGCCGAAAGCCCCAGCGAGCCCTCGGCCGTCGGTGCAGTTTCCTCCGGTCCCGTCCTCGCTGATACAGCCGGCGGTGCCGACCAACTGGCTCAGGATGCCGGTCTTCTTGTCGCGCGCGAAGATCGAAACGGCACTACTGCCCACGGCCGCGACGTAGAGGCTGTCGCCCTTCGGGCTCACGGCGACGTCGGTCGGGAAGTCGAGAGCCCTACCGTTGACGCACAGCCCGCCCGTACCGTCCTCACTGACGCACCCATCCGTTCCCGGGAGCTGCGTGAGCACACCGGTCTTCTTGTCGCGCGCGAACACGGTAACGGCGTCATCGTGAAGGGATGTGGCGTGTACGAACTTCCCCTTCGGGCCGACCGTGACCGAGCGCGCGCCGTCCAGCGCGACTCCGATCGCGCATTCGCCGCCCGTGCCGTCATCGCTCACGCAACCGTCCGTTCCGGCAAGCTGAAGGATCGTGCCCGTCTTGTCGCGCGCGAACACCGCGATCGCATCATCTCCCGGTGCCGCGACGTAGAGATGCTTCGCCTTCTTGTCGAGAGCCACGTCGCGCGCGCCCTGAAGAGCCCGGCCGTCCGCGCACGCGCCGCCGCTCCCATCGTCCGTGACGCAGCCAGAAGTTCCCGCCTGCTGGATTAGCGCGCCCGACCCGGTTCGAAGGAACACGACCACGCCGTCGCTCAAGTCGGACGCCGCGTACAAGCTGAGCCCGTTGTTCGAGACGGTGAGGCCCTGTATCCCGTCGAGCGCCTCTGCGTCGACGCAATTGCCACTACTGCCGCCGTCACTCACGCAGCCGTCGGTTCCGGCGAGTTGAGTGAGGGCGCCGGTCCCGGCGAGGGCGGGGGAGACGAGGAGCGTCGCGCTTGCAGCGAAAACTGCGGCCCATGCGGGCAAACCTCGTGAGGTGGTGCGTGCACCGGTCTCGCCGGTGACGTCGAGCGTGTTCATTTCGGGGGTCCTTTCCGTGGATCAAGCGCCGGGCGCGAAGCGGCAGGAGGAAGGACGTCTGGGGCGTGAGAAGCGGTTCGATCGCGCGCAGGCCAATATCCGCGGATTATCGGGCTCCCTAGCGAGCCGCGCAAGTCGAAATCGTCCCAGCGGGCGGAGGGACGGACCGGAAAAGCCCTGGAAAGTAGGGCGTTTGGGGCGCGGGACCCGGTCGCGCTATGACGGCGACGTGCAGGAGTTCCCGTGGAAGCTCGGGACGACGGTCGCGCTCGCCGTCGTCCTCGTGGGCGCATTGGCGACCCTCCTGTGGCGCGTCGATCCCTACTTCCATGTTCGTGTCGACGGCGCGATCTACCTCCTCACCGCAAAGTCGCTGCTGAACGGCGATGGATACACCTACCTCGACTACACGTTCGCGCTCCGGCCGCCGGGGTTCCCGCTGTTGCTCGCTCCGATTCTCGCCGTATTCGGAACGAATTTTGCGGCGCTCAACCTCTGGGTGAGCTTCTTCGCGGTCGCGGCGGTCGGGCTGCTGTTCGTCCACGGCACGCAGCGCGTGGGGCCCTTGGTCGCGGCGGCCGCGACCGTCCTCGTTTGGCTCAATCCCACATTCACGAAAACCAGCTTCGAGATCCTGTCCGACGTTCCATCGGTCACGCTCATGATGCTGAGCCTCGTTGTCGAGACGTGGGCGATGAGACGCCCGTCGACGCGGCGGGACGTGATCGTCGGTCTCTGCGTCGCGGCGGCGGCGTACGTGCGGACCACGAATGTGCTGTTGGCCCCCGCGTTCATCCTGGCGCGCGCGCTCCACCTCCCTGCGAACGAGCGCCGGACTCCAAGGGTGTGGGCCGGCCTTCTCGTCCCGAGCGTCGTCGTGCTCCTCGCGCTCTCTCCGTGGCTACTGCGCAATCAGGTCGTGCAGCCGCCGGCGCCGGCCGAACATACGATCGCCTACTCCTACTCGACTGCCATGTGGAACCTCGACCGCGCGGACCCGACGTCACCGCGCTACTCCGCGGCGGAGATCTTCACGCGCATCCCCGGACAACTGACGCAGGCCGCGAATTCGATTTCTCTCGGCCTCAGCGGACAGAAGGGTTGGCTGCCCGCGGCGCTGGGGCTCGCCGCTCTCGCAATCATCTTCCTGAGGCGGCGCGAAGGGGCCGAAATCTTCGCATTGGGCACGATCGTCCTCCTCTCCGTCTTCTTCTTGTACCTCCCCCGGTTCGCGATCCCGCTTCTGTTCCTCGGAACGGTCGCCGCCGCCGAGGTCTTGCTGTGGGGCTTGTCTCGAGTGCTGCCCGGACCTGTCGCCCAGGTGGTTTGCGCCACGGCGCTCGTCGCCGTGGCACTCGGCCAACCCGCAACACCCATCGACGGAGACGGCGTCGTAGAGCGGCATCAGAGCTACGTACGAGCGGCCGAATCGATCGCCGAATTCTGCGAAGACACCGAGACCGTCGGCGCCCTCCAAGGGGCGCCGCTCTCGGTCTATCTCGACCGGCCCGTCTATTCTCTTCGCTTCGTCCATGCGCGCGGCGGCCTTCCGGCGATCCGAGAGTTCCTCGAGCGGCACGACATCCAGTGCGTCTTCTTCGAGCCACTCGCGCCGGCACACCGACGCCTTCGACCGTTCTTCCAGCGCCGGTTCGAGGAGACGAAGCAGGTCGGCCCTTACCGGCTCTTCCGCGGCAGGCGGGCGACGGCGGCCGCGGCGCCGACTCGGGCTCCAGATCCGGCCGCGCCGCCGGCTCGGGGCAGCGCGTCGTGAACCCGATCTCCTTTGAATGCAAGGCGTTCAAGGACCTCCCTGCGATGGAACTCTACGAGGTTCTCTGCCTGCGCGATCTCGTCTTCGTAGTCGGCCAGAAGATCACGGCCGTGCCGGAGGTCGATGGCGAGGATCCGTCGTTCCATCACCTGATCGGACGCGACCAAATGGGCCGGGTGATCGCAACGGCCCGACTCAGCCTCGACGACACTCCGATCAAGTTGGGACGGGTCGCCGTGCGCGACGATCTGCAGCGAACGGGGATCGGCAGCGCGCTGATGCGCGAGGCCCAGCGAATCATCGGACGACGGCCAGCCACGATGAACGCGCAAGCGCATCTCGAACCGTGGTACGCGAGCCTGGGATGGAAGCGCGAGGGGCCGGTCTTTCTAGAAGCGGAGATCGATCATGTGCGCATGGTGTGGCCGGGCTGAGCGGCCGCGCTCAGACCGGCTTGTCGCCCACGATCGTCACGCGCTCGACGTGGCGGACGTTCGGCTTGTAGTCGAACGCGGCGTAGTGCTGAACCGCGCGGTTGTCCCAGAAGGACACCGAGTTCTTGCGCCAGCGGAAGCGACACTGGAACTCCGGAATCGCCGACTGGCGATAGAGCAAGCGCAACAGCCGGCATCCTTCGACCTCGTCCACGCCGTCGAGGTGCGAGACGAACGACGAGTTCACGTAGAGCGACTTGGCACCCGTCTCCGGGTGCGTCCGCACCACTGGGTGACGCGCATCCGGATACTTCTCGCGCATCTCCGCGCGCTCTTTCTCCGGGAGCCGACCGCCGAACAATCGCGTATACGAGTGCACGGCCGTCATTCCATCGATCTTCTCTTTGATGTCGTCGGCGAGTCCGTCGTAGGCCGCGTTCATGTCACAAAACAGGGTGTCACCACCCACCGGAGGCACGATGGTCGCCCGCAAGATCGACCCGAGGGACGGCTCCAGCCGCCACGTCACGTCGCTGTGCCAGTCGTTCTGACCGAACCGCGACTTCTCATCGTGGTGGATCACGACGACTTCGGGGTAGCCCTCGAGGTTGGTCGCGAACGGGTGGATCTCGAGTTCTCCGAACAAACGTCCAAACGCGATGTGCTCTTCGATGCTCACATCTTGGTCGCGGAAGAAGATCACCTTCCACTCGAGGAGTGCGCGCCGGATCTCGCCGATCTGCTCCGACGACACGTCGCCGCTCATCCGAACGCCGCCGATCTCCGCGCCAACCGTCGGCGAGAGCGGGTCGATCGTGATGGTCCTGTAATTCGCCCAGGCCGCCGCATCTGTGGTCATGGGAGAACGATGCTCGGCAAGCGCCGCGCAGTCAAGATGGGCGCCCCACCCGGGCTCGCCGACGCGCGAACGGGCGCAGCAGATGCCCTGCGGCCCAAGCATTTCAGCGCCCAGGGGAACTCGTGGTAGTTAGACCGCTCATGAGCAACGGCGGCCGACCCCTTGGTTCCGTGGGCATTGCCCTCTCGCTACTTCTGTGGAGCGCGACGCTCGCCGCCGCCCAGCCCGCACCGGCGAGCCCATCAGAATACCTGGAGAACATCGAAACCCAGGGGGACATTGGCGGCCCCGAGGGTGAGGCGGACGCCGGACCCGCCCAAGCCGAGGCGATGAACGCCGGGGGCAACGCGAATCTCTCGAAGCACGCACGCGACCGCATCGAGGAGATCGTCGTGCGCGTCCGCAAACGCGACGAGCTTCTCGAGGACACCCCCGTCTCGGTCACCGCCCTGTCGGAGAACACACTGCGCGAGGCCGGCGTCGTGCGTCTCGATCAGATCCAAGAGCTGGTGCCGAACCTCCAGTTCCTCACGTCGAACAACGGACAGGCCGCGCAGGTCCGCATTCGTGGCATCGGCACCTCGACGAACGAGATCGCGTTCGACCCGGGCGTCGGGATCTACGTCGACGGAGTCTTCATCCCTCGAGCGCTCGGCTCGATCATGGACACCGTCGACGTGCAGCAAGTCGAGGTACTGCGCGGACCACAGGGAACACTGTTCGGGAAAAATACGGTCGGCGGCGCGATCAACATCACCACGATCAAGCCCTCGCCGGAGCTCGAGGCCTTCGCGATGGTCCGGCCCGGAAACCTCGGAACGTTCGATGGACGCATGATGCTTAACGTTCCGGTCTCGCTCGGCTGGTTCAAGGACAAGCTTTTCTCACGCGTCGCCTTCGCCTCGAGACAGACGAACGGCTACGTCGACAACACGCTCGTCGGACAGACGCTCTCGAATCGGAACTCTCTCGCCTTTCTCGGCAGCCTGCGATTCCTGCCAGTCGAAGATCTCTCGATCGATGTCTCCGGCAGCTGGGCAAGCGACCAGAACGCTGGACTCGGACCTCGTTGCCGCGTCGCGAATGCGGACGCACCACTCGTAAATGTCTACCCGGGCTACCTCGAGGCCTGCGAAGCCTCCGAGCCCTTTGAGTTCGAGGGCAACACCAGCCAGCTGTCCGCCGTCGAGAGCTACGGAACATGGGGCACCGCCACCTGGGACATCGGTGACCTCGGCCCGCTCCAGGCGCTCGAGGCCAAGTCCATCACCTCGTGGCGCGAGCAGAAGACCCGCTTGCGGATGGAACTCGATGGAACCCGCTTCCCCGCCGTACAGCTGTCGAGTGCGGGTGGGACCAATCCCCTCGACGGTCCGCCCGGATTCCAGCGCCAGATCAGCCAGGAAGTCCAGCTCGGCGGGAGCGCCCTGGGCGGCGACCTGCACTATGTCCTCGGGTTCTTCGCCCTCTGGGAGAAAGGCCTCGACAGTCGCACGGTGGCGTCAGGCCTCGGCGTCCTGAACTTCGTCCGGAACAACAACAACGAGATCGACAACTGGACGTGGGCTCCGTTCGCACAGGCCACCTACGAAATCATGGAATGGGTGAGCGTCACCGGCGGCCTGCGCTACACCGAAGACAAGAAGAGCGCCGACGTCCGGGTCTCCGACCCAACCAACCCCGACACCCCTCCCGAGTTGGACACGGGCAACAGTGCGATCTTCACCTCGTGGACGCCCATGGGGTCGCTGTCGCTCCGTGCTCCGGAGGGCTGGCTCGAGCCGATGTCGCTCGATCACCTCATGGGCTACTTCACGTACTCGCGCGGCTTCAAAGGTGGCGGCTTCAACGCCATCTTCAACCCGTCCGCCGAAAGCCTTGACTCATTCGAACCGGAGACGCTCGACTCGTTCGAGTTCGGAGTGAAGACGATCGGATGGGAGCAACGCATCACGTTCAACGCGTCGGTCTTCCTCGGCAAGTACGACAACATTCAGGTCACCTCCGTGCAGGACCTGACGATGCCCGGCGATGAGGTCCCAAACCTCGTGCAGCTCACGCAGAACGCGGCAAAGGCCACGACGAAGGGCGCCGAGCTCGAGCTGATCGCGTTCCCGACCGCCGGTCTCCGCCTCAACGGGTCAGTCGGACTGCTCGACACGAGCTTCGACTCCTTTCCCAACGCGATCGACGACGTCACCGGAAAGACGATCAGTCGGGCCGGGCAGACCTTCCGCGCTTCGCCCAAGCTACAGACGCATGTCTCGGCGCAGTACTCGTTCGAGATCGACGGCGACGGTCCCGACTGGCTCGACGGCTGGCTCACGCCGCGAGTCGATTGGTACTACCAGAGCTTCATGCACTTCGAGGGTGAGGAACTGACGTCGACCAACCAGGCGGGCTACAATCTCCTGCACGCGCGCCTGAGCTTCGACTTTCTGGACGACCGCGCGCAGATCGCGTTGTGGGGCAGGAACCTCGCGGACCAGCGCTACTTGACGTTCGGTCTCGCGTCGGTTGCATCGTCGTGGGGAATCGGCCTGCCGTATTTCGCAGCGCCACGGACGTACGGGGCGGAGATCAGCTATCGCCTTTAGGGACGCGCTCCAGTACGTCTCTCCCCCATGGCCAATCCATTCGACCTCACCGGTAAGACAGCGCTCATCACAGGCGCCAACTCCGGCATCGGCCTCGGTTATGCAACAGCGATCGCGCAGGCCGGCGGCAACGTCGTCGTGTGGGGAAGGCGAGCCGCTCGAAACGCGGAGGCCGCCGCCCAGCTCGCAGAGTTCGGCGTGCGTGTCCTCACCGATGAGATCGATGTCGCCGACGAAGCCGCTCAGATCGCGGGGTTCGAACGCGCGCTCGGGGAGTTCGGCCGCCTCGATTGCGTGATCGCGAACGCCGGTTTCGCCGGATACACGGCGATGGTTGATCTCTCGACCGAAGAACTCGCGCGACACGTCGCGATCTCCCAGATGGGATCCTTCGTCACGCTTCGCGAAGGGGCGCGCCACATGGTGAAGCGCGCCGAGGCCGGCGACCCCGGCGGCTCGCTCATCGCGACGGGGAGTCTCACGAATTTCCTCGGGACCTTCGGTGTCGGCCACTACGCCTCGGCCAAGAGCGCCATCGGTGCCATGATTCGCAACTTCGCCGTCGAACTCGGCGGCCAGGGGATCCGCGCGAACATGGTGTGCGCCGGGCTCATCGCCACCGACATGACCGGCGGGCCGGAATCCGGCCTCAAGGCGATGGCCGAACAGAGAACCCCGATTCCGCGGATGGGCACACCCGAGGACCTCGGCGGGATCGTCGTCTACTTGATGAGTGACGCGTCGAAGTTCCACACCGGCGACCTCATCACGATTGATGGCGGTCGCCGAATCAACGGGGATTGAACGCGCTTCCTGTACCCGTGAGAGCACCTGGTCGTCATAAGGCCGAGCTTCGGTGAGGCCCCCTCCCGCGACTCGGGAAGGCCCACTTCGATACGTGGGCGGATGTGCACGACCGGGTCGCGGGAGATCAAGCCGGACTACCGAAGGCTCCCCAGACGTGGCGCCACAAGAGTGACGATTACGAAGTCCCCCTAGTGCTGCGACCGCTCCATCATGTCTTCCAGGTGCTTCTCCGAGTCCATCGAAGCCGCCTGAGGACCGGTATCTCCGAGGAACCTCGGCACCACATGGGGCGCAAGAGGCACGGCCACTTGGAGCTTCTCGGTGCGAGGGGTCAAGCAGGTATTGTCGTCGCACGCCTGGTAGCGCACCGTCACTCCGAGCGTCACGACGTTCGGCTCGACCGGACGCATGAGGCAAACGAGCTTCGAGTTCGCCCATCTGGGGATTGGGATGTCGACGGTCCCATTCCACACCTGAAGATCCACATCGAGTGCGTCGAGCCGTAAGGGCTCGGTCGGCGGGAGGATGGCCGCTTGTACGACCAACCCCTCCGGGCCCTCGACCGTGACCTGCGTCGCCACCATACCGTCGGGAACCGGTTCACCGTAGATGTGAAGTCCGTCGCGCAGCTCGAAGCGCACGACGAGACGCCGCAGGGGGCCGGACTTGAGTGGGCCACCGTGGAAGAACGCGGTGATCTTCACGTCGTCGTCGCCGCCGTTCGCGGAGGGGTCGTCGTCTCCCATCAAGACCCGGCCGAGAGAGGACTCGAGGACAGTGTCGGCACTCTCGCGGTTTGCCAGATGACGCGGGAAGAATTTCTCGCGCACGATTCCGTCTTCGTCGAGAACGTACGTGCCCGGATACGGAATGCCGGAGAAGAGCCCGTCGGCTTCGTCGATGAACGTGTTGAGGATTCCGAACTCGCTCTGACGGCGCCGCAGAATTGGTTCTTCGATACTCCCGTCGATCACCTCATGGGGACTTCACCTACGCGCGCGGGTTTCGCGGCGGTGGGTTCACCGGGCTTCTCATCGCGAACGACGCAACCGAGTTCCAACCCGAGTTCCTCGACTCCTTCGAGGTCGGCGTGAAAACGATCAGCTTCGATCAACGCGCGACGCTCAATATTTCGGCGTTCCACGGGAAGTACGACGACATCCAGGTGACGGCCATTCGGGATCTCGGCGACCAGAACGGCGACGGCGCTCCCGACCTCGAGCAGACGACGCTCAGCGCAGCCACCGCGACGACGAAGGGCGCCGAGGTCGATCTGCTCGCCCTCCCTGCCGCCGGGCTACGAACCAACGGCTCGGTAGGACTTCTGTCCAGCGAGTAAGGCGACTTCCCGACCGCGGCGAGTGACTTCGACGCGTCGACCATCAACCGGTCGGGTGAGAGCTTCGGCAACGCGCCCAAGCTGCAAACCCACATCCGCCGTCCAGTACTCGTTCCCAGTCGGACGTTGGGTGGGGACGTTGGTTAGTCTCGCGATTTTTGTTTAGTCGCGCTGCAGCTTCCGTCCGACTCGATGCGATTTTCAACCGCGACTAAACAAAAATCGC